>DASXUT010000013.1 GCA_036504675.1 Bacillota bacterium
GGCGGCCGCCTTCCCAATGGGAGGGCGGCCGCTCGTCATATCGGCCCTGTCAGGACTCCCCGAAACCGCCCTCGACCAGGCCGACCAACGTCGCCACGGCGGAGGCCTCGTCGGGCCCTTCGGCCCTTATGGTTATGCTCGAGCCCTGGTTCACACCCAGGCCCAGGAGGCCGATGATGCTCTTGGCGTTAGCCTCCTTGCCTTCCTTGCGGACCGCCACCCGACACTGGAACTTGGCCGCGGTCTGGACGAAGACGGCCGCCGGCCGAGCGTGGAGTCCGGTCCTGTTGACTACCTGGATAGTCCTTTCGATCATCTGGTTTCCCTCCCCGTCGGCCGTTCGGTCGCCCTGCCCCGTCCGGATGTCCCGCCGGTCATCTTCCCACCTCTCCCCTGCGAGAGGATGATTCCGGCGAAGATGAGGATCACCGCCAGGATGATCGGCGGGTTCAGGGCTTCGCCAAAGACGACGTGGGCCCCGATGGTCACCAGGCCCAGCGATGAAGCATTGATGGCGGTGACCGTCGACACCCTGGTCGAGCTGAGGGCGGTCACCAGGCAGACCTGTGCCCCGGCGTTCATCAGGCCGGCCCCCAGGAGGAACCAGACGTCCCTCGCCTCGATCGCCCCATACTGGCCCAGCGAGCCGGTCACGGCGAGGTATCCACTGAGCGTCAGGACTCCGACCGAGGTGCTGACGGCCAGGGCCGAGAACCGGTCCAGACCGGCCCGGAGCGCTTTTCGCGTGACCACGCTGGAGATGCCCCAGGTGAGCGCGCTCAGGGCGGCCAGCGGGATGGCCGTGATCCACCCCGACCCAAGGCCGACGGCCAGCACCTGGCCCCAGCTCAGGCTGCCCAGACCGAGGACGAAGACGGCCAGGCCGAGACCCAACCGCCGGCTCAAGGCCTCGTCGAGGACGAAGGCGCCGATGAGGGCGCCCCAGACGACCGAGGTCTGAACGACGGGCACGGCGATGACGACCCCGCCGCGTTTGATGGCTTCGACGAAGACTGGGTTCCCGACCGCGTAGACGACCAGCCCGGAAAGGACGGCCAGGCCCAACGGCAACCACCCGACAAATCCGGGGGTGCCGGCCAGGAACTGGCTTCGGCGCCTGCGGCCGGCCGCGAGGACCAACACGCTCAGCGTCCACAGGGGCAGGACCTGCAGCAGAGTGGCCACGACCTGGCCGACGTGGAGGGCCGCCGCCCTGAGGAACAGGTTGGAGAGGGTATAGCAAAGGGCGGCTGCCGCCGCCCAAAGCTCACCACGCCCGACGGTGGTCCGCCTCATCACGCGAAGGTCACGATCACCCGGTAGGTCCCAGGCACGATAGCCTGCTCGAAGGCTTCCTCAACCCGATTGAACGGGACGAGCTTGGAGACCAGGGACCTGACGTCGATGGACCGGCTTGACAGGAGTTCCGTCGCGCGGAGGAAGTCTTCCTTGCTCTGGCTCATCGTGCCGATGATCGAGATCTCATTGTGATGGACCCGATTGACATCCAGATGAACCTCGGGGACGGGGTAGAAGGCCGCGTAAAGAACCACCCGCCCGCCCTTGGCGGCCATCTTGATCGCCCCTTCAATCGCCGGACCGTCTCCGCCGGCCACGAAGACGCAGGTCGCACCCTTCCCGCCGGTGAGTTCCCGGACCGCGGCGACCGGGTCGCCGGCGGTCGGGTCGATCACGCTGTCGGCCCCCATTTCCAGGGCCTTCTGCCGCCGGACGGCCACCGGTTCGCTGACGATGACCTTGGCGCCCCGCCGCTTGGCCAGCTGGACGTGGAGGAGCCCCATGACGCCGGCGCCGAGGATGACCACCGGGTCACCGAAATCAACCCCGGACCGTTCGATGCTCCTGACCACGCAGGAGACCGGTTCGGACAGGGCCGCCTCCTCGAACGGGAGGTCATCGGCCACCTTATACACCTGGTAGCGGGGGGCGACCACGTAGTCCGACAGGCCGCCCGGCCCGAAGGGGAGGCCCGCGTAGCGCACCTCGCGCATGTTCGAGCAGAGGTTATCGTAGCCGATCCGACACTCCCGGCACTCCCCGCATCGGAAGATGCGGGCCACGGCGACATGGTCTCCGACGGCGATGGGTTCCTTGACGTCGGGCCCCACCGCCTCAACAATCCCCGAGAACTCGTGCCCGCCGAGGAGCGGATAGGAATCCTGCTGAGCGCCCTTATAGACCCGCTGCTCCCAGGTGCACAGGGCCGAGGCCTTCACCTTGATCAGGACCTCGCCGGGGCCGGGGGTCGGCTTCGGTGTCTCTCTGATGTCAATGGTCTTGGGAGCTGGGAGAACGACGCTTCGATTGATTTCTACGGCCAATCCGAGGACCTCCCTTCATGGTTTTCGTTGCTCTAGGCAAGCTCCCTTAGGGCTTCGTCGACGGACGCGTTGCCGTGGATGATCGAGGCGATCGCCGCCGCCATCTTCGACGGTTTGGTGTGTTGCCAGATGTTCCGCCCCATGGCCACGCCCCTGGCGCCGGCGGCGATGGCGCCGTGCACGGTCTCGAGCACGTCGCGGTCGGTGTCCATCTTGTTACCGCCGAGGACGACAACCGGAACGTAGCAGTTGTCGACGACCTTCTTGAACGAGTCGACCGACCCGGTGTACTGCGTCTTGATGATGTCGGCGCCGTTCTCCACGCCGACCCTGACGGCCAGGGCGATGCTCTCAGGGGTGCGGGAGTCGGTCCCGCCTTCGAAACCCCGTGGGAGCATCTCCGCCATGAGTGGCATCTGCCACTCGAGGCACTCCGAGGCCAGGGCCGAGAGATAGGGAAGGGTCTCGTGCTCCAACCGGCTCCCGGGGAACCCCATGCAGACAACGGCATCGGCCCCGAGACGGAGGGCGTCCTTGATCCCGAAGACCCTTGTCATCCTGGCCGTGCTGCGGTCTCCCAGCTTGGTCGTGCCCCCGTCGAGCCTGAGCAACAGGGCGGCCCGGCCGATCTCCGGGGCAAAAGCCTGGGCCACCCCGAAAGTGGTCATGATCACGTCGGCCCCACCATCGAGCACTTTCTCAATGGCGCGGCCAGGGTTTTCCAGACCGGGCATCGGCCCCATCGAGCCCGGGTGGTCCATGGCCACGATCAGGGTCCGACCATCCTTCCGAAAGATCCGGTTCAGGCGGCGTTCCTTCATTCGACTAGTCCCCTCTCTGGCGAATGGTGGCGTTCAGATCCCGTAAACCGGCCATGCCGGCCTGCAGACCCAGATGGCACAAGTCATCGAGGTCCGAGCATGAAACATATAAGTCGCTGCTCATGATTTCCAGCAGCATTGGCAGGTTCGCCCCGGTCAGGCAGCGGAAGCCCTGTTCATAGACGAGGCGGGCGGCCACATTGCCGGGCGTGCCCCCAAACAGGTCCACCAGTAGAAGGGTGTTGTCGGGCGTGCCCTTGAACCCGGCCAAGGCGATACGGGTTTTCTCTAGATAGGTCTCGGGCGTGTCGTCGGGCCAGAGAGGCACCGCGATCAGGCCCTCTTTCCTCCCGGAGATCATCTCAACCGCGTTGATAAGACCCTGACCGTATTGGCCGTGGGTCAGGACGGCCACGTTGACCACTCGACGAACCTCCCTAAGCACCGACCTTGGCGACGATGGCCCGCGCCGTCGGTTCGTCGGTCACCAGGATCTTGGGGATCCCGGTCTTGCAGGCCGCGATCATGACGTCCACCTTGGTGATCCCCCCGGCCACGGCGAGCACGTTGGGGGCCCGATGGAGTTGGTCAGGTGAGATGGCCACCAGAGAGTCCGTCCGATCGCTCAGGAAGATCGTCCCGTCTCCTTCCAGGAGCCACAGGCAGAGGTCGCCGACTACAGACAGGTGCCGGCCGGCGTCGGTCAGGGACCTGAGTACTCGGTTGTACGAGGGGTAGCCGTCGGAGATGGCCCCGATTCCGACGACCGCCCAGTCCAACGAATCCCAAAGGGCGGCGGTCCGCTTGATCTGCGGGTCCCCAAGAAGGGTCCGCTTCGCTTCTCCCGACTGCACCAGAGCCGGCGCGTAAAGGTAGCGGCACTCGCCGCCAAGCCTTTCGGCGGTGTGACGGGCCAACTCATTGACCTGGAAGTGCTTGTCGCGGGGACCCACTCCTCCGGTCAGCGGGACGACCTTCAGCCTGAGGTCGAGCCTGACCGGGAGGGCCTGGACGGTCTCATAGACCGTCCGACCCCGGCCGACTCCCAGGACCGAGCCCGGGGCCAGGTGATCGACCAAGTACCGGGCGGCCGCCGCTCCGATGCGTTTGGCCACCAGGTCCGGCTGGTCGACGTTGGTGGGGACCACGATCGCCTCTTGGAGCCCGAGGGCTGTCTTCAATTTGGCGGCGAACTCCTCCGCCTTGGTGAAGGGGTTGCGAATCTGAATTTGGACGATTCCCTCTTCAACCGCACGGGAGAGGAGGCGGGACACGGTCGACCGTGAGACGCCGAGGTCGGCGGCGATCGTCTGCTGGGTCTGGTGGAACTGATAATACGCTTCCGCCACTTTCAGCATTAGAAGAAGGTCGTCGGTCTCAGGCATCGAGGTACCCTCCCTCGCCGACCGGCCGGGAGGGGGGGCGGGTCCACCCCGCCCCCGTCCCCCGCAGTCGTCCGTCTTCAGGTCGGCTAGAACACCTTCAACAGGCTACCGACGAGGCCCACGAGGACCAGGTAGCCCATGATCGCGATAGGCGACTTACGCCTATTGAGGAGCCACCACACGCCGAGGGTCAGGGCCAGAGGCAGAAGTTGCGGCATGATCTTATCGAAGAAATCCGCCTGCAGCTTGACCACCTGCTGACCAACGGTGATCGTGATGGGGGTCGAGAGGCCGACGAAGCTCGCGGTCAGAGCGCCGATGACGGTGGCCCCGACGATGCCGGCTCCGGTGATCAGGTCCTTGACGAGCCCGCCTTCAAGAAGTCTCTCGACCGCGGTCCGTCCCAGCTTGTAACCCCGGAAGAACATGAAGTAGCCGATGCCCCAGATGACCGCGGCCTCGAGGAGGATGTAGATCACCGGGCCGAAGAGGTTGCCGTCCTTGGCCAAGCCGATGCCCAGGGCCAGGAGAATCGGGGTGACCGTGCCCTGACTCAGCGTGTCTCCGATGCCGGCCAGGGGGCCCATCAGGCCAGTCTTGACCGAGTTGATCGCCTCGTCGGTGATCGGCTGGTCGTTGGCCCGTTCCTCTTCCATGGCCGCGGTGATGCCGTGGATCATCGCGCCCACGTTTGGCTCAGTGTTGAAGAAGACCAGGTGTCGCTTGAGAGCGGCGCTGATGTCTTCTTTCGTGGTGTAAAGCTTCTTGATGATCGGGATCATGCTGTGAGCGAACCCCGAGGCCTGCATCCGCTCGTAATTGTAGCAGGCCTGAGAGTAGAACGACCAGAGGACCCAGGACTTCAGGAGATCCCAGTAGCCCAGCTTCTTGCGCTCAGGCGTCACTCTTCATGCCCCCTTTGTGGAGATGCATGTAGACAAAGGCAAAGACGACCGCGAAGGCGGCGATGCCGATGATCGAGAGCTTGAGGTAAACAAAGAGGAGGAAGCCGAGGAAGAAGAAAGGCAGGGTCTGGCCCTTACCGATGGACCGGAAGTTCATCGCGATGCCCAGGGCCGGGAGCATCCCGCCGATGACGATCAGGATGTGGAAGACCTTGGCCCCCAGGAAGTCGATGGCCCCCTTGACCGCCGGCGGGCCGTACAACACGGCCAGGAACGCGGGGACAAAGCAGATCACGAAAAGCAGGATCTGGGGCGGCACGATGTTGGCGAAGGCGACGCCGGCCGTGTTGCCCTGCTCGGCGTACCGATCGGCCCAGTGCACGAAGATGGCGTCAAGGGTCATCCGGCCGAACCAGATGAGACCGCCCAGGAGGCCGATGGGGACGGCCAGGGCCAGGGCGGCGTTGACGTCGATGCCGGAGCCGATCGCCAGAGCCGTGCCCACGTAGCCGGCCAGGGCCGGGTCGCCCGGAAGAGAACCGCCGGCCGAAATGAACCCCAGGTAAATCAGATTTATTGAGGCTCCGATGATCGCCCCTTGGGTCGGATTACCCAGGATGATTCCAACCACGACGCCGGCGATGAGTGGCCGATACAGGGTCCAGTATCCCATTCCCATCAACCAGGGGCTTTGGGCCAGGTAGTAGAACAGCGCGATGAGAGCCGCCTGAAACACTGTGATCTGCACCGCTTGTGAACCCCCTTTTCCAAGTCTCCTCGCGAGACCCGTCCGCAATGGGAAGAAGGTAATGAGGCCTGTCCGGAGCTGTGTCGGAGACTACCCTCTGGCGATGGCGTTCGACAGGTCGACCGGACGGTCCTCCGGCACGATCCTGACGATCACTGACACCCCCTTCCCGATGATGGCCCGAAAGGCATCGAGGTCCTCACGGCCGGCCGAGATGTTCTTGTAGAGCGGCTTCCGCCCCGGTCCGGCGCCCATCCCGCCGACGTTCAACTCCTTGAACTGCACGCCCAGTTCCAGCAGTCTCAAGGCGGCCTTCGGGCTCTTCACCAACACCAGCGTGCACACCCCCGGCTTGGCTTCCTCGCACAAGCATCCGGCCGCGGCCGTGACGTCCGAGGTCAGGACCTCGATGCCCGGGGGAGCCGCCAGGCGAAGGACCTTTGAGATGAAGGGATCGGTGGCCAAGCCGTCATCGGCAATCACGATTCGGTTGAACCGAAGGGCTTTGGACCAGACTGCCATCACCTGCCCGTGGATCAACCGATCATCGACCCGGACCAGCACGATGTGGGCAATGGTCAACACCCCCCACGCGTGATAGTTGGGACCTAACCCTGTTGCACAAATGTGCTGCACATTTGTGCAATTGCCAATGTTATTCTTCTTCCGCTTACTACTGCGAATTTCCTCTGTCCGGGTGAGCTTTTTTTGATGACGATGTTGGGCCCAAAACAAGGTAGGCGGTCTGGAGACCGTCGGAAGCCCTGATAGAAAGCAGTTCCCCGAATGGTTCAGCCATCCGGGGAACTGCTTGTCACTCTGGGTAGGAACTGGGGTCTTCGTGGCGTTCTGAGTCTTTACTCGAAGACCTCCCATACCCATCGGGCCGTGTGGTCGATGGGCTTCTACATGGCCGAGGGGATCATGCGCTTCGCCCCCGGCCCGGTCTGGATCTATCTGATGGCCCCGGGCGAGGAGATCACTGATTAGCCCACCTGGCCACCGTTGTCACCGGCTGGAATAGCTTCTTGGTGGAGGCCATGTGAGGGAGGTGGCTCTTGGGTGAAAGGCATCCTCCGGCTTCTCACCTGCTGTTTGGTCACGGCGGCCGCCGTCGGGGGGTGCGCGAAGCCCGCGTCCCACGAATCCTTGTCCAACCCGCGCTATGGGTTTACCGTGGTCTACCCGGGCAGGTGGCAGGTGAATAGCGATCCCTCAGGCGTCCCGCCGCCGGAAGGGACCCTACTCACCACGCGCGGCGCTAAGATTACAGTCACTGTCAGCGCTCGTCCAAACGAAGGGGAGATGCCGAAAAACCTCCGCGATCAGGGGTGGCTTGAAACGAAACTAAGCGTTGACGGCGTCGGAGCCTTGGCCTACAGCCGCCCTGGGCCGCTGACCTTCGGTATCGTTAGAAGGGTCATGTTTCCCCGTGACGGGCTGTGGTACGACATCAGCCTGACCGTCAGCGGGCGCCGCTATCTGCCCGGGGGTTTACGCGCCTTTGAAGCGGTCGTGGCCTCATGGAAATGGGCCACCAAACCGTCGGACACCGGCTTGGATAAGGCTCAAGCGATTGGTCACCGACCCTGCCGTCTTCGCCCGTCTTGAGAATGCCTGGAAGCAAAGGGTCACGGTCACCTGGATCACGCCGACCCGCGCCGACTCCGCGGTTGAGGTGACGCAGGTGCTCAGGGATGGTGGGACGCGGGTTCTCTGGTTCCAGCCGGGGCTTATGTGGTACGAGGGCAAAGCCTATGCCGGCGACCCCGTCATTGAGGTGTGGCCCGATATCGCCATCCGCTGTCTCACTCCCCAGGCTTTCCTGCAAATGCTAGAAAAAGCGGATGAGGTCCGGCTCGTCGCCGCTGACTATCCGAGGCTGGCGCCGGTGACCCTGAACCCCGCCGGTGCTGCCGCGCTGAAAAGCATTCTCTCCAGCGTCGATGGCTTCGAGAACGCCGACGAGGAGTACCCAAGCGGCTGCCGGCCGGGTGCTCCCTGGTACGAATTACGGTATCACGTCGGGGGCAAGTCATACACCCTGTGGATCATGGACCAATCAGACCGAGCCGTCCTGCCCGATCTCTGGGGCTTCTCTCCGATGGCGCTGTTCAAGGCTGCGGGGCTTTACTCCTGGGCCTCTGAGATTCTGCCCATCCCCGCATACGCGGACACGGAGATCGAGTCTCTCTACTCGGTCCCTAACGCCGTCCTATTGAACGGTCCCGTGTCGGATAGGACGATCGACGCTTGGATACTCAGGTCCGTGGTCAGTGAGATGCTCACGGCTCTTCCCCCCGGGAGCGCGGACTATCCGTCCGATCCCCCATCGGGCGAGGCCCCGTACACGCTCGATGTTGGGCGCGGGCGCGAGACTATCCCGGTTTGGGACGATTGGTTCTTCTTCGCCGGCAAGATGTACTACTACAAGGGCTTTCGGCAAGTCGTGGAAAGGGCTCAGTAGGCAAAACCCAAAGGCCAGCCCCCAAAGTGTCTTGGGGCTGGCCTTCTTCGTTGGTAACCCGGACAATGGACTTTCATAGCCGAGCCTTCTCTGCCAAAGCCCGCTGGGTCTGCGTCAGTACCCCTGCGACCCGAAGACCTTAACCCCGAAGCGCCGTTCCATGGCCCGACCGAAGCGGTACTTCATCTCCGCCCCCTCGTAGGGTTGCGGGGGCGGAATGATCGGAATGGCCTCGCTTTCCACGTCGAGGACGGTGAAGAGGTATCCCGGGGCGAGGACGCGCGGGATGGCCGCCCGCATCTCGCCGAGAGAGCCGACGGTGACGGCCTCCCGGACCCCGGCCCCCCGGGCCATGGCGGCGTAGTCCGTCCGCTGTTGGCCGGCCATCGGTAACCCACCGACGGTCTGGTAAACCCGGTTGGCGACGACGAAGTGCTTGAGGTTGTCGGGCTGATAGGCCGCCTCGGTCAGGAGGCTGCCCAGGTTCATGCACATCGAGCCGTCGCCGTTGAGGACCCAGACCGGCGTCCTGGGCATCGACAGGGCGATGCCGAGGGCGAAGGAGGAGGCGAACCCCATCGCCCCGTGCATGTAGAAGGTCTCCTCGCTCTGGGTCACGGCCCACCATTCATTGGCGGCCATCCCGAGGGCGCAGACGACAACCGCTCCGGGGGCGTGCGGGGCGAGCAGTTCGAAACACTCGTGGGTCTTCATCACCGAAGCCCCCTTCCTGCGTCCTTCTTGAGCAGGGTCCGGGCCAGGAAGGCGACCACGGGGCGCTTCTGCAGGCGGCCCCACTCGTAGGCCTGGGGCAGGCGGGCGACGGCCTCGAGCGAGTCGACCCGGAAATGGGGGAAGTCCAGGGCCTCGAGGACCGGCTTGAGCCGGCGCCCCTGCACCTCCTGATAGATCCGCAGGTCGTCCAGGCTTCCCCGCTCGCTGACCAGAAGGAAGACCGGGATTTGGTGGCGCAGGTTGAGGGTAGCCAGTTCGCCCGTACAGGTGAACAGCCCGGTCGCCCCGATCAGCACCGCCGACCGGGTCCCGGTGAAGAAGGCCCCCGTGGCCACGGCCACGGCCTCCGACTCACGGGCCACCCGGACGCTGGTGATCTCGGGGTCGGCGGCCAGCCGGGTGATCAAGGGCGCCATCCAGTCGTCGGGCAGGCAGGCGACGAGGCGCACCCCGCAGGCCTTGATCGCTTCGTGCAGGGCGGCATAGGGGTCAGTGGCGATGACATCCGGCAATTACTGAACACCTCCCAAACTGGGACCACAGTCTACGGCCGTTCCGGCGCCGAGGCCTCCGGTCACGCGGCCGCCCGTCACGCGGCCGCCGTGGACGACCAACCACCGATTCGGCAAGGAGGCCACCGGGTGGTCGGGGGGCCTGGCCTCCAGCACCACCAGGTCGGCCGGGCGGCCCGGCTCAAGGCCGTAGTCGGTCACCCCGGCGATGCCCGCCGCCTTGGTGGTGACCATGTCCGCCAGGGCGTCACGTTCGGCGGCCGAGGTCAGATGGGCGCCCAGACCGAGGACGAGGGCGGCCAGCAACGGGTCGGCGTTTCCGTAGGGTAGGTAGGGGTCCTGAACGTTGTCGGAAGCGCAGGCGACCGGAACGCCCGCCCGCAGAAGCAGCCGTACCGGAGCGATCCCTCGAACGCCGGGGACCTCATCGCCCCGTCCTTGCAGGAAGAGGTTGGTCAAGGGCAGGACCACCACGGCGATGCCGGCCTGGAGGAGCCCGCTGATGAGGCGCCGGCGCTCATCACCCGGGACGAGCCCCAGCGCGGAGCAGTGGCTCGCGGCCACCCGGCCCTGGTAACCGGCGGCCAAGGTGCGCGGGATCAGCCCGTCCAACCCGGGGCAACGCGGTTCACTCTGCTCGTCGACGTGCAGATCCAGGGGCAGGCCGTGACGGGCCGCCAGGCTGAACAGCCCGTCCAGCAACGGGCCCGGCTCGCTTCTGACCCCGATGCTGCCTCCGAGGACATCGCAACCGCAAGCCACGGCCTCTTCCATCAGCGCCCACCCGTTCTGTCCGGGGATGACGCCGGCCGAGGCCATCGCCACCACCTGGACCCTGACCCGCGGATGGACCCGCTCCCGGAGTTCGAGGGCGACATCGAGCCCGCGCAACCCATAGGCCCCGCCGACATTGACGTGGGTCCTCAGCAGGCTCACGCCGAAGGAGGCGGCCTGGTCGAGCAGGCGCAGGCCGCGCCGGACCATTTCCCCGCGGCTCGCCCGGACCTGATAGGCGCTCATCGCGGCGATGGCCGACGGCAGGTCGCCGGGCACCCCGGTGTCCGGCAGCGAGTAGGCCTTGTCCAGATGATGATGGAGGTCGACAAGGCCGGGGAGGACCAACCGCCCGTCCAGCCTGTA
>DASXUT010000014.1 GCA_036504675.1 Bacillota bacterium
CTGCCAGACGGCTCAACAGATGGGGGCGGCCGACCAGGTTCGGCCTGAGCGGCGGGGCGAACATCTTGGTGTTCAACAAAGGATGCAGCATGGCCCTCGCCTCCGACGGCCTGTTTCCACGAGGGGGGCGATTGTTCCTGCTATCTTGGCCGACGCCCGGGACGCAGAAGGAGCCGTGGCCGATTGGCCGCGGCTCCTCGTTTTGAGCGTTGATGAGGGTCACTTGCCTGAGACGGTCCCCCCAGCCGGGGCTACCGCTGGGGCGGGGGCTTCACGGTACATCTGGTCGGGCGCCAGCCAGTTCGGGAACCGAGCACGCAGGCTCGACCGCATGGCAAAGCACAGGTGGCACGCGTCCGCGTAGTTCTCCTGCTCCGGAGGGCCGAAGACCCGGGCCAATTCGGCCGGGCCGCCCGCCAGGAGCGGCGCGACCACCGGGTGCTTGGCCGGGTCATAGCTTCGGACCAGCTTGGAGAGAGGGGTCTCAAAGCTATTGCCCATGACCAGGCCCTGGCAGAGATGCACCCAGCCAAGGGCGTCCAGGTGGACGCGGTCGGGGTCATCCAGCCGCTCGTGGGGACAGCGCGTGAACGTCGACCATGGACGGCCGGGCACCTTCCCGGCCAGCTTGTCCGCGGCTCTCCCCCGGTACATCACGTCGCCCTGGCACCCTGGCTCCACGTGGATGGTCCCGGTGGGAATCCCCAGTTCGCGGGCGACCGCCCGGGCGGTGGCGGCCAGGCCGGTGTTCTCGTGCAACTGGTCATCGCTGATGGTCAGGTCCGCCAGGCCCAGGGCCGCCAGCGGCCTGAGCTTCCGCGCCGCCTCGTCAGGCGTGGTCGCCCAATGGGCGTTGCTGACCACCCCGACCTCCCAACCGCGCTTGCGAGCCTCCCGAACGCTTTCCACCAGCCGGTCGTACCTGAGGAATGGCTCGCCACCTTCGAAGTAGACGGACTTGATCGTCCCCAGGCGCCGGCCTTGGTCAAAAAGGCAGCGGATGGTATACAGGTCAAAGTCGATCCGGGCGTTGGGGCTGCCGAAGACGAAGCAGTTCAGCCCCCGATATTGACGTCAGGAGTCTTTCTTCGGTCGATTCTGGTCTTTCAGTTCCTCGGCGATCGCCGTCGCCCAGGAGGCGATGGCCTTCCAGTCACGGAATTCGCCGAGCGGAGCCTTGACCCTGTTCATGATCCATCTCTCGAACGCGTTCAACCGCTCCCGATTCGCCGTGCCGCCAAACACCGCGATGTCGCGGGGCCGGATGCGGTCGGCGACGGGCCGCAGGCCCTTGGGAAGGCGCCCATCATCCATGAACGCCGCCGGCCCCCCACCCGTAGGCCCGCTCGAGAACAGCCACACCGACCGACTGGACAGCTCCCGCTCCTTGGCTTTGAGGAAAGTCGCCGCGGACTTGCGCCATCCGCCAATGTACACCGCGCTGCCCAGGACGACCGCCCGGTACGGGGTCAGGTCACCAACGCGGTCCACCGGGAGGACGTCCGTTTCCAGCCCCGCCTCACGGAGCACCTGGCCGATCCTTTCGGCGATTTCCGCGGTGGCTCCATACTTGCTGGCGTAGGCCACCATAGTCTTCGTTTCCACGTCATTCATCCCCTTCGTGTACTGACCGACTGTCCGGCCCCGGAGAGGCCGGCTCGACGACAACGGATCACCGGCTCCCCTTTCGGGACACCTTCAGCATGGCCCAGATCAGGGTGAAGCCCGTGACCGCGACGGTAATGAGGCCGAAAACCAGGTGGAATAACCTGACCTGCGAGGGATTGATGGGCTGCCCGGAACCGGTGCAGAAGGCGGCGGCGAAGCCGGAGCCGATCTCGACAAGCAATAGGATCAGTGACAAGATGCTCATGATCTTCACTAGAATCCCCTCCTTTCACGGGCGTTTCCCGGACGAGCCTGTCGGCGTCGCCTCGACCCGCACCGAGATAAGTTGCAGGTCGAGGTTGCGGATCAGGGCCAGGACCCCGAACAGCGCTGCCTGGTCCGGCAGGCTGCCGACAAGCACCGTCTCATCCGGCGTATCGTTGAGCTGTTGCATTCCGGCGAACCACGCCGACCAGTCGCCGGTCAGGGTGCCGCGCACCCTGATTTCACAGTCCACGGCCACCACCCCCAGTCCCGGTTTGCTTGCACCTCCATTCTGCCGTAACCGCAAGCGGGCGGCCTCTATCCGCGGATAGATTCCGTGGATAGAGACCACCCGGCCGGAAAGAAGCAAACCCGCCACGGTCGTGGCGGATTCGATTGCGTAAATTGCTCATTATGACATTCCGAAGGTCTTGGGGCGGTCATAAAAGCCCTAGTTCCCGGGCCCGCAGGAGGGCCTGCGTGCGGTTTTCCACATCCAGCTTGCCGAAGATGTGATGGACGTGGGTCTTGACGGTGCCGACGGTGACATAAAGAGCGGCCGCCATTTCATGGTTGGAGCGCCCCTGCGCCATCAGCCGCAGGATGTCACGCTCGCGGGGACTCAGCGGCTCCCCACCCGGGCCGGCCGGCAGCAGCCGGGCGGCGTACGCCCCGGCCGGACCGCCCAGCGCCTGGGCCCGGATCAGTAGGTCCGCCAGGACCCCGCCGGACTCGGCCCGCCAGATGCTGCGCACGAACCCCTCCGGCTCCGCCAGCTCCAACGCCCGCTGCAACGGCTTCACTGAGCGCAGGGCCACGGCCTGGAGCGACAGGATCTCGATGAGCCGGCCGCCGCGCCCGCCTTCCTCGGCGGCCGCCGCCAGCCGCCCAAGCAGCTGCGCCGCTTCCGGGCGGCCCTCGGCCAGCCAGACCCGGGCCAGCGTCAGGTCGGGCAGCTCGGTTCGGTAGGAGAGCCCTGGAGTCCGCTGGGCTGCCCAGCGCTCAGCCGCGGCCCGGTTGCCTGCCGCCAGCCAAGCCTGGACGAGCAGAGCTTGCACCGCGGGCTCGGCATCATCGCTCATCTCCGCGTGTCCCGGCCGGACCGCGGCGCCCAGGGCGGCCAAGGCCGCGGCCGGATCCCCCTGCGCCAGGGCCACGGCAGCCACCGCGCAGCCTGGCCAGACGTGGGCAACGGCGTTGGCGCTCTGCCAGGCCGCGGCGAAGCGCTGCCCCACCCCCGCCTGCGTGGCCGCGGCGGCCGTCTCCCCGCGTTCCAGGAGAAGGAGCGAGAGCATCGCGTGGAGATGGCCGTTCAGGAAGAAGCGCTCCTCACCCCGGGCCTGGATGTACGCCAGGTACTCCTGGCAAATCGATTCCGCCTCCCGCCGCCGCCCCTGCTGGTAGCGGATGTTGGCCAGGCCGCAGGCGGCAAAAGGTATACCCCCGTAACTCTGCGAACGGACGTCCCGCTGGATGGCACCGGCCAGGGTGTCCGCCGCCGCCTCGAGGTCGCCCGACGTCTGCTGGAGGTTGGCCAGCATGATCTCCGCGCTACCGCGCATGGCCACGTGAGTCTCCGGGATGAACCGCGGCGCGCTGACTTCGACCTCGGTCAGGCGGTACGGCGCGCCTGTCAACTCGGCGATACAGGCCCTAATCAGGGCGAGGAAGGCGCTCAGATCTGGCGACGGCGCATCAAGCAGAAGCTCCTGAGCCACCTCCGCCATCTCGGCCGCCGCTTCCAGCCGTCCGCTCAGGACGTTGTTGTAGGCGAGCATTACACTGAAACTGGGTCGGGATCGGGCCACGGCCGGCGGCAAATCAGATAGCACTCGGATATGGTCGGCGAAGGACCACATCCACCAGCCGTCGCTGTGCTGCTCAATCAGCCGTCCGGCCAGGGCATGGTCTCCCGCCGCCAGGGCGTGGTGCACCGCGTCAAGACTCAGGCCCTGGGCGTCATACCACTCCGCCGCCCGTTGGTGCAACACTGGTACCAGCTCCGGTTCACCCTGCTGCAGGTGGGCCCGGAGGAGGTCCGCGAACAGGTGGTGGTATCGATACCAGCCCCTCGCCTCATCCAGGGGAATCAGGAAGAGATTGGCCCGCTCGACCTGGACCAGGAGATCGGCGCTCTGGCCGGTGCCGGTCACAGCGTCACACAGCGGCGCCGAAAGCCGCTCCAGCACGGCGGTGTGCAGCAGGAACTGGCGAATCGCCGCAGGTTGTCGGGAGATGACCTCTTCGACCAGGTAGTCGGCGACGTAGCGGTTGCTGCCGGCGAAGCCGACCACGAAATCATGGGGGTTGGGGTGTCCACGCAGCGACAGGGCCGTCAACTGCAGGGCGACGGGCCAGCCCTCGCTACGCTCCGCCAGCAGGTCCAGGTCGCCGGGGTCGAGTTCACAGCCCGCCGCCCCATTCAGGAGGGTCGCGACCTCGGCGGGGCTGAAACGAAGATCGGCTGTCCGCAACTCCACCAAACCCTGCTGGGCCCGCAGGCGCGCCAACGGCCAGGGCGGATCGGCCCGGGTGAGCACCACCAGATGGAGTTGCGGCGGCAGGTGTTCCAAGAGAAAGAGGACGCCACCATGGACCGGCGGTGACTCGATCACGTGGAAATCGTCGAGGACAAGCACGCAGCGGGTGTCCATGGCATTGATCAGCGGCGCCAGGTACACCTCCGGCGCCATTTGGGGCGAGTCGCGGAGGACCCCCAGGGCGTCGTCGGTCAATCCGGGGCAGATGGCCTGTAGCGCCGCGACCACGTATGACCAGAAGCGCAGGGGGTCGTTATCGTTTTGGTCAAGGGACAGCCAGGCCAGCGGCGGGGCGTTGCCGTCGACCGCGCGCCACTCACTGAGCAGGGTGGTCTTGCCGAACCCGGCCGGCGCTGATACCAAGGTCAACGGCCCCGTCAGGCCTGTCGCCAATCGGTTCACCAGATGGGGACGGCTGATCAGGTTGGGCTTGAGCGGCGGGGCGAACATCTTGGTTCTGAGTAATGGCTGCAGCAAGGTCCTCGCCTCCGACGGCCTGTTTCCACGCGCGGGGCCAAAGCTCCTGCTACCCAGGTTCGAGGATGAGATGAGGCCCCGCACCCGGCCCTGGCGACGGTGAGGAAACGGGCCAGGCTGGATGCGTCAGGCGGGCATCGGGGCGGGTCATCGCCCGGCCAGCCGGTCGACGTCGACGCCCCGGCGGGTAAGCCACTCGGCCGTCGGTCCGCACAGGATAACCGGCTTGCCCCTCAGTTCGCCAAGATCCCGCGAGCCGGTCAGGAGCATGACCGCCTTGAGCTGTTCGACCATCCCCCGGATCAGGTCGACGGCGGCCGCCTCGCCGGAGGTCAGAAGGGCGCGGACGATGGGTCCGGCGAGGCCCACGGCCGAGGCCCCCAGAGCCAGCGCCTTGGCCGCGTCGTGACCGGATCGAAGCCCGCCCGAAGCGACCACCTGGACCCGGTGGCCGACGGCGTCGGCCACCTCCACCAGGCTGGCCAGGGTGGGGATGCCCCAGGAGACGAGCCCCCTGGCGACGTCCTTCCCCCCACGCTCGCACTCGACGGCCGCGAAGTTGGTCCCCCCCGCTCCCCCGATGTCGACGGCGGCGGCCCCGAGTTCCGTCACGAGGAGGGCCGTCTCCCTGGACAGGCCGGCCCCGGTCTCCTTGACCATCACCGGGACCTGGACCGTCCGGATGACCTCTCGCAGGTTATGGAGGCGTCCGCGGAAGTCCCGCTCGCCCTCGGCCATGGCCAACTCGTGGGCCACGTTCAGGTGTACCTGGAGGAGGTCCGCGCCGATCATGGCCACCGCCCGGGCCGCGCCCTGCGGATCCACCTCGGCGCCGACGTTGGCGATGACCATCCCGCCGGGGTTCTCCCGGCGGGCCACGGCGAAGGTTTCTGCCAGAGCGGGGTCCTCGAGGGCCGCCCGCTGAGAACCCACGGCCATGGCCGCCCCCACCGCGCGGGCCACCCGGGCCAGCCCGGCCACGATCGGCTGGACCTCGGGGTGACCCCCGGTCATGGCCTCGATGACGATCGGGACAGCGAGGGTCCGGCCGAGCAGGTCAGCTTCCACGGTCACCTGCTCCCAAGCCAGCTCGGGCAGGGAACAGTGGATGAAACGGGCGTCCTCGAAGCCGGCCGACAGCGGACCGTCCCCTCCCGCGTGGACCATCCGGACGTGATCGAGTTTGCGCCTCGGGCGTTGGTCGTGGGCCTGGGCCTGGGACTTGGCCCGGGCCGGCGAATCACTCATGGCTTCCAGTCCTTTCGATCCCCTTGGAGAAGACCTACTACACTGATTCCCCGAAGTCCTTTCGGCCACCCGGGGCCGAAGTAAAAGCCCGTTCGGCCAGTGAAGGTCGAGCGGGCTTGGCTTGTCGATGATTCTTCCTTCGGGCGAGGGTCCGCCCGGCCCGAGTCACCCCCGGCCGCGCCCCCCCGGCCCCCGCCACCGGAAGCTCAGCGAGTTGTCCAGCCCCAGGTGGTCGAGGACCCGGCCGACGGTGTGATTGATGATGGGAACGATGGCCGTGGCGTCGACCCCGAAAGAGCCGGTGGCGATGGGGGCCGAGACGTCCCCATAGGCGTGCCCCGAATGGACGTACCGGGCCAGATCGGATGGGTCGTCGGGCCGGTCGGCCAGAGCCTGGAGAAGCCGGACCCCATAGACCGAACCGGTCGCTCCGGTGATCCCGACGGCGATCTTCCGCATCAGCCGCCGAGTTCCTCGGCCAGGATCCGCCGGACGCCCTTCCACTGGCTGCGGCCGACGGTGATCGGCGCCCGCGACCCGAGTCCGCGGGCCCAGATGGCCTTGCGGCCCAACTTCTTGGCGGCCTCGAAATCGACCCCACCGGGGGGCGCCGAGAGGTCCATGATCAGGGCGTCGGGGGCGGTCAGGGCGAGCATCTTCTCATCGAGGAGGCGGGCCGGGGCGGTGTTCATAATCACCTTGGCCCGGCCGATTCTGGACGCCAGGTCCTTGAGCTCCACCGGTTCGGCCCCCATCTCCCAGGCCCGGGCGAGCTGCACCGGGTTGCGGGCCACCAGTGTGACGTCGGCCCTCAGGGCCAGCAGGGTCCCGACGAGGGTCTGGGCCACCCGGCCGAAGCCGAGGACGAAGACGGGCTCGCGGTGCAGGGTGACTTCAGTGTTCTCGATGGCGATCCTTAACGCCCCTTCGGCGATGGCCCGCGACCTTAGGATCATCAGCTCATCGTCTTTCTCGTACTCGCGCAGGCGCATCCCCGCGTCGCCGATCGACTTGGCCAGGGTCGATGAGGCCCAACCCATGACCACCATCGCCGAGGCGGCGCACCGTTTCAAGTTATCCGGCCTGAGGTAGAGCTTCTCCGGCCACTTCGGCGCGTAGATACTGTCGTCCACGCCGAGTCCCGGGATGGGCAGGACCAACGCCCGGGCCCCGGTGACCGCGTCGGCCATCGTCTTCTCCTGAGGCCGTCCGGTGATCGCCTCGGCGCCGGTCGGAAGGCCGATCACCCTGACTTCCATGCCTTCCGCCTTCATCAATCTCAGGATTTCCAGTTCACGGGCGTCGCCACCGATGAGCGCCGCCTTTACTCCGGCCAGGGACATTCTCGTCCACCTCCGGTTCTGGGTGATCGAACGGCTACTTCCGTTCTCCGTCGTGGCCCTCAAGCTTGTTGCCGTCGGGGTCGAGAAAATAGACCGAGTTCCCATAGGGCGAGGACCTGGGGCCGTCGACGACCTTGGCCCCGGCGGCCTTCAGCGACTCGACCAGCCGGGCGAGGTCCCCGACCCGGAAGGCGACGTGGTCGACCGGGCCCGGCGCCGGCGCGTTGCCGGTGGTCAGCCCGATCCCTTCCTTCAGCACGACCAGGGGCGCGTCGCCGATGGTCCCCCGCGAATGGATCCGCAGCCCCACCACTTCGGTGTAGAAACGCACCGACCGCTCCAGGTCGGAGACTTTCAAAGCCAGGTGGGACAACCGGTGGACGTTGCCGAGGCGCTGTTCTTCGGCGGCCGCCCCGGCCTTCTCCGATTCATTGTCGATCCCGAGCCGACCGGCCCTCCCCCAGCTGTCCTTGGGGACGTCATGAATGATCACGTGGAGGTGCTCCGAGCCCACCTTACCGAAGTCGACCATGGCCCGGGTGATGGCTTCCACCAAGAAACGCTTCTGTTCGACGGTCCTGCCTTCCCACATCTCAACGGTGACGACTGGCAAGTTCCAACCCTCCAAGCGACGTTGTTCCCGGGGGGCCGCGTCGGGGCGCTGCTTGAGGCCCGCGGCCCCCCGGGGACTGCTCTGTATGGGCCGGTCCTTGTTTTCAGGACCGGCCGCTGGGTGCCTCAGCTGATGAAGTCCTTGAGGGAGAATTCATTGAGGCCCCTGGGCATGGCTCGGGTGAAGTGGTCGCGGGCGTCGGCCAGCCGCGTCGGCGGCTTGGTGGCGTCGATCCCCATCTTCGAGCCGACCCTGATCCCCGGGGCGTAGCCCGGCGGGGTGACCAGTTCGAGCGAGGCGTCGAGGGGGTGACCCAGGGTGTCGGGGACGATGAAGATGTCCTTGGCCGGGTTGACCCGGGTGGAGATGGACCACAACAGGTCTTTCTCACTGTGTGGGTCGACGTCGTCGTCGACGGCGATGGCGATCTTGGTGTGGATGTACTGGTGGGCCAGGGCGGCCATCAGGACCAGCCGGGCCTGTCCGTCCAGGTTGGGGGTCATCTTGATGACCAGGATGTGGGACCCGCCGGCGCACGGCAGGGCGACGACGTCCTTCAGGTCGACGTATGAACCGACGTCCCGAAGGCGGTCGAAGAGGACGACCTCCATCGGCATCCCGTCGAGGATCTGCGATTCGGAGACCGGCCGCCCGCCCTGGAGGGCGTAGAAGATGGCGTCCTTGCGCATGGTGATGGCGGTCACTTCGAGGTATGGGTTGTTGCCGGAGCCGGCCCGGGCGTACCCGGTGTGCTCGGCGAAGGGGCCTTCCTTCTCCCGGGCGTTGGGGGCGATCAGGCCCTCGATGACCACTTCCGACCAGGCCGGGACTTCCATGTCGATGGTCTTGCACTTGACCATCTCGACCGGTTCGCCGAGAAGCGTCCCGGCCAGGTCGAGCTCGTCGACCCCCAGGCTCATCGTCCAGTTGGCGGCTAGGTAGAGGGCACCGTGGTGGCCGATGGCGATGGCGATCGGGCAGGGCTTGTTGAGGGCGTCCCACTTCCGGCGGATGAGGTCCATGTGCCGGCCCTCGACCATCATGACCCCCATCTTGTTCTTCCCCTTGACCTGGTGGCGATGGAGGGAGACGTTGCGAATGCCGGTTTCGGGGTCCTTGACGATGCCCAGGCCGCCGCCGACATAGGGGCCGGCGCAGAGGTCGGAGTGGGTGTGGATGGGCAGCTTGGACAGGTCGACCTGGTCCCCGGTCCAGACGATCTCCTGGCACGGGGCTTCCTTGACCATCTTCGTCGGGGTCAGGCCCTTCTGGAGCATCTGGCGCCAGTAGGGGATGAACTTGTCGGGGGTGGTCCCGATGCCGATGGCCAGCCGGCGCCGGCTGCCGTTCAGGTAGCTGGCGACCTTCCAGCCAGGATAGCCCTTGACGTTCTCAAACATGGCCGCCTTGCCCTGGTAGTTCTCAGCCTGCCAGGCCAGACCGCCGACGTTCTTGGCGACGTCGACTTCCTTCTTGATGTGCAGGATTTCCCCGGCCGCTTCGAGATCGGCCAGATAACTACGGAGATCCTTCAACGTTGGTCCCCCTTCTTAGAGGTTCATGGGTTTCTTGCTTTACTCCGCCGGCTCTTCGGCCTGGGTCGGTTGGCCTTCGGAAGGCTTCTTGTCGCGGCAGTTATGGGGCGCGGCGATGGCCAGGGCGGTCAGGATCCAGAGGCAAGCGCAAGAGGTCAATCTCCCTTTCGGGGGCGGCGGCGAAACCAGACCCAGCGGAAGATGAAGAAGCCGACGGCGATCCCGACGATCAGCCAGGACAGCTCCATTGGTTGCTGGAAACTCCGGGAGGGCTTCAAGAGAGAATAGATCATGAAACCAATCACCAGGACCGGGAAGATCAGCTTGGAACCGCGGGTCACGGGCATCCCCTCCTCAGTGAGCGGTGTAGAACTCGATCATCAGCCGGTGAACCAGCTCGGGCTCCTGGACGAAGATGCCGTGGGCGCAGCCGGGAATCAGCTCGAGTCTGGCGCCGGGGATCTTCTCGGCCAGGACCTGGGAGGAACGGACGTGGTTGCCGGTGCCCCGGACGACGTTGTCCTTGGCCCCTTCGAGGACCAGGGTCGGGGCCTTGATCTGATCCAGTCGGTCCAGGGTGTCGTGGTCCTGACGGGCGATGATGTGGCGGAGGTAAGCCTTGAGGGGCGTGTTGTCGAGGACGGCCTTGGCCTCCATCTTCCCCATCAGCTCGGGGTGAGACTTGGCGAATTCCTTTGGGAACATGAACTCGCAGGTGGCATAGTACTTCCGATACCCGTCGTAGCCGAGCTCGATCATCTCGAGGGCATGGCGCAACGGGATGCCCCGGGCCGGCACGAAGTCGTCATACCGCCCCGACCCGGTACAGGCCAGGACCAGGCTGCGGACGCGGTCCGGATAGTCGAGGGCCAGCCACTGGGCGATCCGGCCACCCATCGAGTGGCCGCAGACGCGGACCGGCTCCCGGACGCCGATGGCGTCGAGCAACTCGACGGCGTCGCGGGCAAACAACTGCATGCTGTAGTCCTTGTCGGGCTTGTCCGACTGACCGGTCCCCCGGTGGTCATAGACGATGACCTTGAACCGTTCCTTCAGCCGGGGGACGGTCTCCAGCATCCAACCGTGGTGGGAGCCCCCGGTGCCGGCAATGAGCAGCACCGGGGCTCCCTGTCCATGGACCTCGTAGTAGATGTTGATGTCACTTGGCTTTACGCACGGCATGACAGTCCCTCCCCGTCAGTAACCGAGGGCCTGGAAGAGAAGCCCTTTGGGGAAGACGACCCCGGCCCCCGGGACGAAGATCAAGTAGAACCCGACGACCATGATGGCGATGACGATGCCGAGCTTGACCTTGCTCTTGGCCCTCAGGAGGAGGCCCATTGCATAGAGCATGGCCGCTCCGGAGATCCACATTCCAAACACGTAGACCAGGGCAATGAAGGCGGCCATGATCCCGAACACGGTGAGCGAAATCCGCCACTTGATCTTGGCTATCTTGGCCTGGGCCGGGTCGCTCACCAGCCGGAACAACTTGATCAGGAGGAGGACGACCGCCGCCCCGGAGACCAGCTTCGGCAGTTCGCTCGGCTGCTTCGGGTAGCCGGCAGCGATGACGAACAATCCGACGAATACGGCAATCAGGGCCAGAGTGAAGAGAATCTCGCTTGTGCGTTTCTGCATCTGGCGCTTACCCCTTTCCAGGTTGGGCCTGCTTGAGAAGGCCGTGACTAACGGCGAAGGAAGTCCTCGATGTTGAACTCCATTCCCTTGCCGAAGGATCGTTCGAAGTAGGCGCGCCGGTCGGGCTCGGTGATGGCCGGCTTGGTCGCGTCAATGCCCATCTTCGAGCCGACCCGGATATCGGGGAAGGTCCCCGGCGGGGTGACCAGCTTCAGAGAGGCATCAAGGTGCTGACCGCGGGTCCCCGGGACGATGAAGATGTCCTCGGCCGGGTTGACCCGAGTCGACAGCGACCACATCAGTTCCTTGACGTCGTGCGGGTCGATGTCGTCGTCTACGGCGATGGCGATCTTCGGGTGGATGTACGGGCTCGACAAGGCGGCCATCAGGACATCCGTGACCTGGCCCTGAATCTGCGGGGTCAGCTGGATGACGACGACGTGGGCGCCGCCGGCGCAGGGGACGACGACGATGTCCTTGAGGTCGACGTAGCCACCGACGTCCTTGATCCGGTTCCACAGGACGACCTCCATCGGGAGGGCGTCGAGGATCTGGGACGAGGCGATCGGCCGGCCGCCCTGGAGGGCATAGTAGATCGCATCCTGGCGTCTGGTGATCGCGCTGACGTGCATGAACGGGTTCTTACCCGAACCGGCCCGGGCGTACCCCGTGTGCTCGGTGAAGGGCCCTTCCATCTCCCGCTCGAAGGGGGGGACGAAGCCTTCGATGACCGTCTCGGCGTCGGCCGGGAGGTCGATGTCGACGGTCTCACCCTTGACGGTGCGGACCGGTTCGCCGAGGAAGGTGCCGGCCCACTCGAACTCGTCGACCCCGAACGGAAAGGTCCAGGTAGAAGCCAGGTAGTAGAGGGCATGGTGACCGCCGACCAGGGCGATCGGCATTGGCTCCTTGCGGGCCTCGTATTTTTGGTAGATCATGTGCATGTGCCGGCCGGGGTGCATCATTACGCCGAGTTTGTCCTTGCCCCTGAGCTGGTGCCGGTGGAGGGAGACGTTCTGGATGCCGGTCTCCGGGTCTCGGATGATCGCCATATGCCCGCCCATGTAGGGCGAGGCGTCGAGGACGGCCATCGTGTGGATGGGCAGGTCATACAGGTTGACCTTGTCGCCGGTCTGGATGACGTCCTTGACCGGACCCGTCGGGACGCTCACCTTCGGCGTCGGGCCGGTCATCAGGAGCTCGCGGAGCTTGGGGATGAACTCCCGCGGGGTGACCCCGAGGGCCAGGGCCATCCGTTTGCGGCTGGCTTCGGCGTAGCTGACCGCCCGCCAACCTGGGTATCCCTTTAGGTTGTGAAAGAGAGTTGCCTTGCCCAGACGGTTCTCGCCCTGCCACGCCAGACCACCGAGGTTCTGACCGGGGTCGACCTCGCGGTCGATATGGGCGACTTCGTTGGCTTCTTCGATCGTCCTGAGATAGGAGCGGAGATCCTTGGCCATGTGCGGATATACCTCCCGGACTAGTTGGTGGCCACCGAGTCGCCCTTCCGACCCGGCTTGGTGATTCTCTTGATCTGGGACCAGAAGATGGGTCCGAATACCGAGGCGATCAGGAGAGCCCACAGTACCCAGGTGATCGCGCCCTGGAAGAAGATGCTATAGGAATGATCAGAGATCAGAAGGGCTCGGTTGTAGTTGGACTCCACCAGGTCACCAAGGACCATGCCCAGGACGGCGGGGCCAAGGGGGTACTTGAAGGCCCGAAGTATGAAGCCGACGAACCCGAGGATCAGGATGGTCGTGAAGGCCTGCGGTTGCCCGTTCATCGCGTACGCCCCGATGAAGCAGACGAAGATGGTCCCCGGGAGCAGGTACTCGATGGGAACGCTGGTGATCTTGGCAAAAAAGCCGCCGAAGGCCAGGCCGACGATGACATACATGATACTGGCGACCATGATCGCCCAGAACATCCCCCAGACCAGCGGTCCGGAGTTCCTGAACAGCTCCATGCCAGGCCTGAAGCCGTACATCATCAGGGCCCCGAGGAAGATGGCCGACGTCGAACTGCCGGGAATGCCCAGGGCCAAGGCCGGGATCAGATGGGCCGGTTGGACGGCGTTGTTGGCCGCCTCCGGGCCGATGACCCCCTCCGGGGCACCATTGCCGAACTCCTCGGGGTGCTTGGAGACCTTTTGCTCGATGGTATAGGACATCATGCTGCTGACCCCGATCCCGATGCCGGGGAAGACCCCGAGGACCGTGCCAATGACCGAACCGCGCAGGGTGGCCCAGGGGTACTTGATAATCGACAGTAGCCCCTTGAAGGTGCTGTCCTTGACCCGGATCCGATAGCCGGCTTCTTCCTCATCCTCCTGCATCGCTTCGACCAGGCTGGAGAGGGCGAAGAGACCGATCATCGCCAGGCCGAACTCGATCCCGGCATAGAGGTACGTGGTCCCGAAGCTGTAGCGGATGAAACCGGTGGTCAGATCATAGCCGATGAAGCTGAGCATCAACCCGACCATGGCAGCGACCACACCCTTGATGGGGTCGCCACCGGAAAGGCCGCCGACCATCGTCAGGCCGGCCAGGCCGAGGAGCGTGTACTGGGCGGGCCCGATCTTCACGGCGAACTCAGCCATCGGAGGAGCGGCGACCATCAGAACGACCGTCCCAAGGACGCCGCCGAAGAAGGAGGCGCCCATCGACAGGCCGATCGCTTCGCCAGCCCGCCCCTTGCGGGCCATCGGGTAGCCGTCAAAGCAGGTGGCCACGGCGCCCGAGCCGCCGGGGACGTTGATCAGGATCGACGAGATGGAAGCGCCGTAACCGTCGGCGGCCCAGAGGCCGAGGAGCATGGCCAGACCGAAGATTGGCGGGGCGCTCAGAAGGAACGGAAGGAGCAGGGTCAGGCCGACACCAGCGCCGATCCCGGGGACGACCCCGATGATGATCCCAACGAACACCCCGAGGAAAATGGCCAGCAGGGATAGCGGGCTCAGCGATAGGGCGAGGCCTTGCAGCACTTCCACAATGACTACCCCCTTAGGAGACCTGCCTTCCGGAGTTCGACCGGCCGGGTCGAACCCCGGAAGACTTGTTAACTCGGCCGACTACTTGCCCGACTGGACCCTCGCCAGCTCTTCCTGGAGCTTCGGGAGCACCTTGAGGGCCTGAGCTTCATAACCCTTCAGGAAGTCGAGGTACTGCTGGCCGTTCCAACCGGAGCCGATAGGCTTCTTGGCCGTCTTGGCCCAGTTCTGGAAGTCCGGGTTCTTGAAGGCTGTGGAGACTGCGTTATCCAGGGCCTTGACCACGTCATCCGGGGTCCCGGCCGGAGCGAAGAGGCCGACGGCCCAGTTGAGGGTCAGTTCCGGATGGCCCATTTCTTTGAAGGTGGGGATGTTCGGATACCCTTCGTAGCGGCTGTCCAAGCTGATGCCGAGCATGTCGACCCGGGTGAGGTCGACGGCGTCGCCGGACAGGCTGACCATCGCGGCTTCCACATGGCCACCCAGGAGCGCGGCCATGGCCTCACCGCCGCCCTTGTTGGGGATGTAGGTGAACTTGGCGCCATAAGCTTCGGCCACCTGGAGCATGGTGGTGTGATCGCTGGAACCGATGCCGGTGGCCCCGGCAACGTTGATCGTCTTGGTCTTGGAGGCCGCGACGAGGTCGTCGATGGTCTTGTAGGTGCCCTTCCGGACAACGATGCCGTTGCCGTCACCAGTCAGGAAGGCGCCGAGAGACTTCCACGAATCGAGGAACGGCTGCTTCATGGCGAGTTCTTTCTCATAAAGGTGGAGGCTGACGACGATCGGCGTGGTCACGGTCAGAAGGGTGTAGCCGTCGGCCGGGTCCTTGGTCACCCGGGCGATGGCCGCCACCGAGCCGGGGCCGGGGACGTTCTCGACCAGGATCGGTTGACCGAGGGCCTTCTGGAGGTAGGGGGTGATGCCGCGGACCATCGTGTCGGCCCCGCCGCCCGGGTTCATCGGAACGATGATGGTGATCGCCTTGGACGGGAACTTGGCGGTCTTCTTGTTGGCGCAGCCGGCCGTCAGGGTGACGGCCATGATCAGGACCAT
The DNA here is from genome assembly GCA_036504675.1 of Bacillota bacterium. NCBI lineage: Bacteria > Bacillati > Bacillota > Bacillota bacterium. Next base: position 15,318 of record DASXUT010000014.1, read on the forward strand.
AAGGAGAGCGACGAGGGCCAGTTGGGTCCGTCGACGGGCGAGGGAACTAACCAGTCTGCTCACAAGGGCACCTCCTGCAGGTTTCGCATTAGCTCACGCACCAAAGGTTCTACCGACAAAGCGAGCGATAGATCTCTTCCATCGTGATGGGCAGGGCCAAAAAGCGGCTCCCGGTCGCCGCGCAGATGGCGTTGGCGACCGCCGGAGCGGTTGGAATCGAGGCCGGTTCGCCGATCCCCTTGGCGGCGAACGGTCCGGCGCCATCACTACTGGTCACGGCCTGGGCCGTCACCGGCGCCGCGGTATCCGGGGCGGTTGGGATCAGGTAGGTGTGGAAGTTGGGATTCATGACCCAGCCAGCGGCCAGCTGAACCACCTCGTACAGGGCATAGCCCAAGCCGTTGGCCACCCCGCCCTCGACCTGACCACTGAAGAGCATGGGGTTGATCACCTGGCCGACATCATACGCCGCCAGCGCCCTCCTCATCTCCACCTTCCCGGTGGCCGGGTCGACGGCGACCTTGATCGCCTGAACCCCATAGGTGTAGGTGCTGTACGGGTCACCTTGGCCGTTCTCGTCCAAGGCCGTGCTGTCGGTCCCAAAGACTCCGTCCACCTCGAGTTGGGAATCCACATCGCCACCTTTGGTTTGGATTAGCTGTCGCATCTTTCGGGCCGCGTCCTGGACCGCCCGGCCGACGACCACGGTCGTTCGCGAGGCGCTGGCCGGACCGGTTTCCGGGGATGAGGCCGAGTCGGCCGGGACCACCTTGACCGTCGACCACGGAACGCCCAATTCCTCGCAGGCGATCTGGGCCAGGATCGTGGTGGAACCCTGTCCGACGTCGGGGACGCCGACAAACAAAGTGAAGGTTCCGTCCGCCTCCCGGCGGAGCCGGCAGCGGCCGACGTCCTCCGTCGCGGTCCGGCCGTTGCCGTAGTAGAAGAGGGCAATCCCCCAACCGGTTTTCTCGCCGGGACTGGTGGACCCGGCCGTGGACCCGGCCTTGGTCCCGGCCGCCGCGTCGCGACCGCCCTCTCGGACCGGCTCTTCCCGATCCAGGAGGTCGCGGATGCCGGTGAGGCAGGCCTCGGCCCCACAGCCTTCCGGAACCACCTGACCGGTGACGGTGGTCAGGCCGGGCTTGAGGACGTTCCGCCGCCTGACCTCGATCGGGTCGAGCCCCAGCCTGGCGGCGATGATGTCCATCTGGACCTCGTGGGCGAAGGCCACCTGCGGGACGCCGTAGCCCCTCATCGCCCCGGTGACCGGTTGGTTGGTGAAGACGGCCTTGCCCTCGACGTCGACGTTGGGGATGTAGTACGGGCCGGCGCAGTGGATCGCCGCCCGGGCGATGACCGCCCGGCTCTCGCTGGTGTAGGCGCCGGCGTCGGCGACGATCTCCCCCTTGACCCCGAGGATGGTCCCGTCGCGGGCCACGGCATGGGTCAGCCGGACCACGTAGGGGTGGCGCTTGGCCGAGACCTGGAAGGTTTCCTGGCGGGTGTAGACCAGCTTGACCGGGCGCCCGACCTTGGCCGCGGCCAGCGCCGCCAGGCAGCCGCAGGGGATGTCGGGCTTGCCGCCGAAGCTGCCGCCGATGGTCGCGGCGATGATCCTGACCTTCTCCTTGGGCCGGCCCAGGACTCGCGAGATCTCGTCCCGCATCTGGTGGACCGTCTTGGTGGTGATCCAGACGTTCATGGTGTCGCCGTCCGGGCCGGCGACCGCCCCGTGGGGCTCGAGGAAGGCGTGATCGACGAAGGGGGTCTGGTAGACGTTCTCGACGACCAGGTCGGCCTGGCTGAGGACGGCGGCGAAGTCGCCCCGTCTGACCCGGCTCTGACAGCACAGGTTGCCTTTCTCGGTCAGCCGCGGGGCTCCGGGTCGCAGGGCCTCTTCGGGCGAGAACACCCCGGGCAGGGGCTGATAATCCACCTTCACCACGGACGCGCCCGCGGCCGCCACTTCTGCCGTCGTCGCGACCACCAGGGCCACGGCCTCGCCGAGGAACCGAACGTGGTCGCCGACGAGGACCGGTTGGTCCCGGACGGCCCGGGAGCCGACCAGGTTGACCCCGGGCACGTCGGTGGCGGTGAGGACGGCCACGACCCCCGGAAGGGCCATCGCCTCGGCCGTGTCAATGGCGCGGATGAGGGCGTGGGCATGGGGGCTCCGAACGGCCCGGGCGTGCAGCATTCCGGGCAATTCGAGGTCGGCGACGTAGACCGCTTTACCGGTGGCCTTGTCCGGCCCGTCGACGCGGAGGACCGTTTGTCCAACCACCCTCAGGCCCAACTCAACGGCCATGGCCCACCCCACCTTTGGCGGCCGCCATCTCTCGGCCGGCCTCGAGGACGGCCTGGACGATCTTGGCGTAACCGGTGCATCGACAGAGGTTGCCGGCAAGGGCCGCCCTGACCTCGTCCTCGGACGGATTGGGGTTCTCGGCCAGAAGGGCCGTGGCGGTCATCATCATCCCGGGTGAACAGAAGCCACACTGGATCGCCCCATTGTGCAAGAAGGCCCGCTGGACCGGATGGAGATCCGATCCCGCCAGGCCTTCGATGGTCGTAATGGAATGCCCGTCGGCCTCGACGGCCAACACCAAACAGGAATTGACCGGCCTGCCGTCGAGCAGGACCGTGCAGGCGCCGCAATCGCCGGACCCGCAGCCTTCCTTGGTCCCGGTGAGGTGGAGCACCTCACGGACCATCTGAAGGAGGGTCATGCCGGTGGGAATCTCGAGGGAACGGTCCTGGCCGTTGACCTTGACGTGGATCGTCGCATCGCTCACCGGGCTGACCTCCCAAAGGCCGTCATGATGCCGCGGGTGACCAACTCCTCGACCATCTCCGCCCGGTACCAGGCGCCGGCCCGGGGATCGGAGATCGGGGTGGCGGCCCCTCGGGCCGCCCGGCCGGCTTGCCTGGCTAGGTCCTCCCCGGGGGACTGCCCGATCAGCACGGCTTCCGCCGCCGGGACCCGGAAGGGTTTGGGGGCCACCGAGCCCAGGGCGATCCGAGCGTCGGCGACCCGCCCGTCGACGAGGCCGAGCCAGACGGCCATGTTGACGATGGCGATGTCCATCGCCTTGCGGGGGCCGTGCTTGATGTAGGCCCCGGCGTACGTCGCCCGCGGGGCGGCGGGCGCCGGGCAGGACAGGCCGATCATGATCTCCCCCGGCGCGATGGCCGTCCGCCCCGGACCGACCAGGAACTCGGCCAAGGGCATCTCTCGCGTCCCCCCGGCCGAGGCCAGGGCCACGACGGTGTCGGCGACCAGCAGGGGGCAGGCCGTCTCGGCCGCCGGTGAGGCGTTACAGAGATTCCCGCCCACCGTCGCCCGGTGCCTCAGCTGGTATGATCCCAGCTGCCGGGCGGCCTCGGCCAACGGGGACAGGAGGGAAGCGACTTCCGGCGACCCGGCGATCTCGTGGGCCGTGGTCATGGCCCCCAGGTGGAGACCGTCGCCGGTCCGGGTGATCCCTTTCAACTCCGGGACGCCCTTCAGGTCGACCAGGGTGGCGCAGGGCGACCCCTTCTCTCGTGAGGCCACCAAGAGGTCGGTGCCCCCGGCCAGCGGCCTCGCCCCGGGAAGGTCGCGGAGGAGGACGACCGCCGCCGCGAGGGTCTCCGGTCGGTGGTATTCCTGGACGCCGTACATCAGGCGTCCCCCCCGCCCGTCCCGGTCCAGGCCTTCCGAGCGCCGTTGCCCATGATTCCGAGCAGTCCAAGTCGGTTCAGCCGTTGCCTGACGGCTTCCCGGTCGGTGGAGTAGAGGCCCATCTCCCGCATCCGGGCGAAGTACGTGGAGCCGGAGAAGGTATAGCGGCGGGCCACTCCCTCGGGGCGGCGGACGGCCCGCCCGGTGTGGGCGATGAAGTCACCGATCAGGGTGTCCTCGGGCAACCGGAGCAGGGGCCGCCCGAAGTTGAGGTTGGCCGCGTTATGCCCGGCCAGCATCCCGGTGACGACGGCCTCGGTGTGGCCGACGATCAACCCGGCCTTCTCTCCGGCGCAGAACAGGTTGTCGAGGCCGTCGACGAGGAGGGTGTCCTGCTGGGGGGAGACGGCGAAGAAGCGCATCGAGTTGGCCCGGCCGGCCGCGCCCGGGTCGATGAAGCGGGCCCTCTCGAAACCGGCCATCGAGCGGAGCAGGTCCAACGGGAAATAGGGCGTCATCAGCTTGGCGTGGCCCGTGTCGAGGAGGATGAGGTTCTCGGCGAAATCGCTGTGCGCGTATTGGATGCAGGCCTTGAGTTTCAGTTTGGCATGGTTGGTCGAGGCTTTCGGTAGCTTCACGATGTAGACCCCGTCCCGCTCGAGCGGCCGACGGATCGCGTCGTCCAAGGACTCGAGGGCGATCTCGCAGGCCCCGCTCATCGCCCCGTACTTGCCCTCGGGGCGTTCGCCGACGAATTCCCTGACCCCGGCCTTGGTCACCAGGCTGACCCGACCGCCGTACGACGGGCAGCGCATGACGCACATGGCGCATCCGTTGCCGTGCTTGACGCAGTTGTTCATCGGGCCGAAGGTCCCGGTGGCATCGACGAAGGCGGCGGCCTTGAAGCGGTTGCCGGCCGCGTCGATGAGGGAGGTCAGGCGGCCTCCGTCGCGCTCGACGTCGGTCAGCCTTGTCTCCATGCGCACGGTCACTCCCCGGTCCCGCAGGATCTGGCGGACCGCGCCCTCGATCCTGGTGACATCATAGAGGCTGGCGTGGTGGTGACCCGGGAACTCGATCGGGGCGTGTCTGGCACATTCGTCCATCACTTGGAACAGGATGCCGCCGCCACCGAGGGCCAGGGCCTCCTCGGCCGCGGTGAAGCGGCCGTTGTTGCGGAAAATCCCGCCGACCAAGCCCAACCCGAGGATGGCGTCGGTCCTTTCGATGAGCAGCGTCCGCGCCCCGGCGCCGGCCGCCGAGAGCGCCGCCGCCGCCCCGGCCCAGCCGGCTCCGGCGATGACGACGTCATGTTCTGCCGGTGCTCCGCGTGATCCCAATCCTCTTCCCTCCCGGCTAAAGCTGGCGAACCGTGGCCTTCAGGGAGCCCATGTGACCGGCCATGGCGACCGAGGCCGCCACTGGATCGGCGCTCCTGAGGGCTTCGATGATCGGCACGTGTTCCGTCAACGAACGACCGGCGCGGCCTGGGACTGCCAGGACGGCGCGGCGATCGAAGATCACATGGTTGATCGATTTGGCCAGGCGAAGCAGGTATCCGTTGCCGGACATCTCGGCGATGAGGGCGTGGAACTCCAGATCCAGGTGCTCCAAGGAATCGACGTCGCGGTCCTGGGCGGCCCGCTCCCACTGGGCGACGTTCTCCTCGATGGCCCGGAGCAGTGGGCCGACCTCGGGCGCCTGCCTCGCCACCGCCTCGGCGGCCAGGGCGGCCGCCTTGACCTCGAGGGCCTCGCGGACATCAAGCAAGGCCAGCACATCGGTGCGGTGGTCGCTGAGCCAGGGGACCCAGTAGGCCGGGTCCTCGAGGGTCGTCGCGTGCTGGGAGACCAGGGTCCCGACCCCGTGCCGGACCTCGAGGTAGCCCAAGGAGGCCAGGCTTTGGATGGCCTCCCTGACGGTCGCCCGGCTGACCCCGAGCTGCGAGGCGAGCTCACGCTCAGCCGGCAGCCTGCCCCCCGGCTGGAGGGAGTGGTTCTCGATCAGGGTCTTGATTTGATCGGCCACTTGCTGGGAACCGTGCCTGGTCTGAACTCGTTCGAAGAGAGAAATCGCGACCCACTCCTTCCCACCTGGTTATCTTCGTCGGGGTTGGCTTCCTTGTGGTTAGGTGACTGGAGGTCTGACCAGTTGGGACGAAAGGTGATATTCCACGAAAGGCGTCAAAACCCTCCTTTTTTGGCCGACCCTCGAGCGAATCGACAGAGGCTGACATTTTGCCCGCAAGGCCCTACGTGACGGGCTTTGTCCCGATCGGCCCCCCCGACGACCGCAACAAAAAAGACGACAAAAAAACGCGCTGCCATTTCCTGGCAGCGCGGGTGGAGTCTTTGGGGTCGTCGGGCCCAATCCCGGCCTACGCGAGCTCTCTTACCGTGGCCTTCAGGGAAGCCATGTGGGCGGCCATGGCGGACGCGGCGGCGCCGGGATCGCCGCCCCGGATGGCCCGCCGAATCTGGCGGTGCTCAGCCAAAGACTGCCTTGATCGGCCGGGCACCGACATGACCCCTTTCCGGTCGCTGATCAGATGGTTGATCGAGGTGT
>DASXUT010000015.1 GCA_036504675.1 Bacillota bacterium
CCACCGAGCTGATGAGCGAGACCGTGGACCTGGCGCGGTCGCTCGGCTTGATGGTCCACACCCACCTGGCCGAGACCGCCGATGAGGAGCGGTTCTGCCGGGAAAGGTTCGGCTGCCGCCCGCTCGAGTACATGGAGCGAGTCGGTTGGCTCGGCGAGGATGTCTGGTTCGCCCACGCCATCCACCTGAACGACGCGGAGGTGGCTCGCCTCGGCGAGACGAACTCCGGGGTGGCCCATTGTCCGACGTCGAACATGAAACTGAACTCCGGGGTCTGTCGCGTTCCCGACCTCCTGGCGGCCGGGGCCAGGGTCAGTCTGGCGGTGGATGGCTCGGCCTCCAACGACTCTTCCGATATGTGGGGCGAGATGCGCCAGGCCTACCTTCTACAGAAGCTGGCCTACGGCGAGCGAGGCCTTAAGTCGGAGGGAGTGCTCCGCCTGGCCACCCGCGGCGGGGCGGCCGTCCTCGGCCGCGACGACATCGGGCACCTCGCCCCGGGCATGGCCGCCGATCTGGTCCTGATCGACCTCGAGGATATCGCCTTCGCCGGCGGCCAGCACGACCCGGTGGCCGCCATCATCACGTCCGGCGACAGTCACGTGGTCGATACGACGGTGGTCAACGGGCGGGTCGTCGTCCGCGGCGGCCGGCTGGTCAACGTGGACGAGCGGGCGGTGGCCGGTGGGGCCAACCGGATCTCCCGCGGGATGCTCGACCGGGCCTCGGCCCGGACGGGGATAGACTATATGCAACCCTGTGAATAGGCGGAATGCATGAATATGCGGCGGACAAGCCATGGGAGGAGGTCACTATGAGCCAGCAGACGACGTTCAGAGAAGGATTGTCGGCCCAACAGGTGGCGGCGGAGGCGGCGAGGTGCCTGTACTGCTATGACGCGCCGTGCGTCAAGGGCTGCCCGGCCGGGGTGAACATCCCCGTCTTCATCAAGAAGATCCACAGCGGCAACTGGAGGGGAGCCGTCCGGGTGATCCGCGAGACCAACATCTTCGGCGGGGTCTGCGGTCGGGTCTGCCCGACCGAACACCTCTGCGAGAAGGAATGCTCGTCGCGCCTCCTCGGGCGGGCCATCCCCATCGGTGCCCTCCAGCGGGCGGCCTGCGATCACGAGATGGCCCGGGGGTTTGGGGCTCTGGCGGCGGCAACGGCGCCGATGGCGCCGGCGGCGGGGAAGAAGGCGGCCGTCATCGGGGCCGGCCCGGCCGGCCTGGCGGCCGCCCACGAGTTCCGTCTAATGGGCTGGGAGGTCACCGTCTACGAGGCCGGCGAGGCCGCCGGCGGGCAGCTTCGCCTGACCATCCCGCCCTACCGTCTCCCGGCCGAGGTGGTCGAGGCTGAGGTCGAGGCGGTCCTGGCGACCGGCGTGGAGGTCAAGACCGGGGTGGTCGTCGGCCGGGACATTTCGGCTGAGAAGCTGCTGGCCGAGAACGATGCCGTGATCCTGGCGGCCGGTCTCGGCGGCGGCCGTCCGCTGGAGGTTCCCGGCGAGGCCCTCGACGGGGTGGTCGGCGCCGAGGACTTCCTGGCCGAGGCCAGGGCCGGTCGTGGTCGGGGCCGGGACCTCAGGGGCAGGAAGGTGGTCGTGGTCGGCGGCGGGAACACGGCCATGGATGCGGCCACGACGGCCGCCCGGGCCAACGCCGACCGGGTGACCGTGGTCTACCGGCGGTCGAGCCGGGAGATGCCGGCCTGGTCGCGCGAATACCAGACCGCCCTGGCGGCCGGGGCCGAGTTCGCCTGGCTGGCCGGACCGGTGGCCCTCGAGCCGGGGCGGAGCGGCGGGGTCGGTAAGGTCAGCTGCGTCCGGATGGCCCTCGGGTCCCCGGACGCCTCGGGCCGGGCGGCTCCGGTCCCGATCCCGGGCTCCGAGTTCACCATCGACGCCGACCTCGTCTTGATGGCCCTGGGCCAAGGACCCAACACAGCACTGGCCGCGGCCTTCGGGCTGAAGCTCGGGGGTGGCCGACCGGTCCTCGGTCCCGATGGCCGGACCGGCCGTGACAAGCTCTTCGTGGCCGGCGACTTCGAGAACGGCGGGGCTACCGTCGTCAGGGCCGTGGCCGAGGGCAGGCAGGCCGCCCGACGCGCGGCCGAACCACATCGCGAGGGGAGAAGAGACGATGGCCATTGATCTCTCCGTGAGCTTCTGCGGGGTCAAGTTCGAGAACCCCTTCATCCTGGCCGCCGCGCCGTCGACCGACAACGCCGACATGGTCGCCCGGGCCTTCGAGGCCGGCTGGGCCGGGGCCATCATCAAGACGACCTCGGTCGAGACGGAACAGGTCAGCCTGGTCTACCCGATGATGACCGGCCTGGACCTTGATGGGCAGCGGTTGGCCGCCCTCGAGAACATCGACCTCATCTCGGAGCGCCACATCGATCAGGTGGAAAAGGACGTCTCCCGGCTGAAGAAGGAGTTCCCCGGGAAGGTCGTCGCCGCCAGCATCATGGGGGCCAAGAAGGAACACTGGGAGGAGTTGGTCCGGCGCCTCGAGGCGGCCGGGGTCGACCTCATCGAGTGCAGTTTTTCCTGCCCCCACGGGATGCCGGAAAAGGGCATGGGCTCGGCCGTCGGGCAGAGCCCCGAGCTGACCGAGGTCACCGCCAGGTGGGTCAAGGACGCGGCCAAGCGCGTCCCGGTGGTCATCAAGCTGACTCCGCAGATCGCCGACATCGCCGCGGCGGCCGCCGCCGTCAAGCGCAGCGGGGCGGACGGGGTCTGCGCCATCAACACGGTCAAGGGGCTGATGGGGGTCGATCTCGACACCTTCATCCCCTACCCGAACGTCGGGGGGTATTCGACCTACGGCGGCGTCTCCGGCCCGGCCATCAAGCCGGTGGCCCTTCGCTGTGTGGCCGAGATCGCCCGCAGGATCGACATCCCCATCACCGCCACCGGCGGGGTGACCACCTGGCGTGACGCCGTCGAGTTCCTCCTGGTCGGCGCCCGTACGGTCCAGGTCTGCACCGAGGTCATGCGCCACGGCTTCCGGGTCATCGAGGACTTCACCGACGGGCTCCGCAACTACCTCGAGGACAAGGGCTTGAGCCGGGTCGACGAGCTGATCGGCAAGGCCCTCCCGTACATCACCGAGCACTCTCAACTCCCCAGGGCTAACAAGGTGAGAGCCCACGTCGAGGCGGAAAAGTGCATCCGCTGCGGCGTTTGCCACGTCGCCTGCCGGGACGGGGGTCATCAGGCCATCGAATTCGGCGACGACCGGTTGGCCCGGGTGGACGAGAACAAGTGCGTCGGCTGCGCCTTCTGCACGACCGTCTGTCCGGTGCCGGGTTGCTTGACGATGCGGCCGGCGGCGGCCGACTGAGGTGGCCGCGATGGTCCGGCTCCAGCTGACCGTCAATCGCCGGCCGATCAGCGTGGAGATTGAGGAGGGGGCCACCCTCCTTGATCTCCTCCGCGACAAACTCGGCCTGATGGGGGCCAAGAACGGCTGCGGCAAGGGCCATTGCGGGGCCTGCACGGTCATCGTCGACGGAGAAGCCCGGCGGTCCTGCATCGTCAAGGCCGAGAGGTGCCGGGGGGCCGACGTCCTGACCGTCGAAGGGCTGGCCGAGGGCGACCGACTCCACCCGGTCCAGGAGGCCTTCATCCGCGCCGGGGCCATCCAGTGCGGTTTCTGCACCCCGGGGATGATCATGTCCACCGTGGCCCTTCTTCGGAGAAACCCCGACCCATCCGAGGCTGAAGTCAAAGACGGCCTCCGGCACAACCTTTGCCGATGCACGGGTTACGCCTCGATCCTGAGGGCCGTGCGGTTGGCCGCCGCTCTGCTCCGCGGCGATCAGGCGGCGGTCGCGATTCTGGCGACCGTCGGAGGTCGCGGCGGCGTGGGCTCTTCGGCTCCCCGGGTGGGGGCGGTCGATCGGGTCACCGGCCGGCCGATGTTCGCCGATGACCTGACCAGACCGGGCATGGTCCACGGCAAACTGCTATTCTCGACCCATCCCCACGCCGAGATCCGGTCCATCGACACGGCCGGGGCCAAGGCCGCCCCCGGGGTCCTGGCGGTGATGACCGCCGAGGACATCCCGGGCCGCAAGATCTTCGGCCTCCTCTTCAAGCAGCAGCCCGTCCTCTGCTCGGACCGGGTCCTGCACCTGGGTGACCCGATCGCCGTGGTCATTGCCGAGACGGAGGCTCAGGCGTCATCAGCCCTTGGCCTGATCGAGGTCGGCTACCGGCCGCTGCCGGCGGTCTTCTCACCCGAGGAGGCCCTCGCCGAGGGCGCCCCGGTGCTCCACGAGGAAGGCAACGTCATGCACCGCGTGGAGGTCCGCCGGGGCGATGTCGAGGCCGGCTTCGCCCGGGCCGAGGTGATCGTCGAGGGCGACTACACCTCGCCGATGATCGAGCACGCCTACCTCGAGCCGGAGTCGGCCCTGGCGGAGCCGGACGGCGACGGCGGGGTCGTCATTTGGACGGCCAGCCAGGGTTCGTGGTCTTTCCGAGAGATGCTCGCCGCTTCGCTGGCCCTGCCCGAGGAGAAGGTCCGGGTGGTCTACACCCCGTGTGGCGGGGGCTTCGGCGGCAAGGAGGAGCCGACCGTCCAGATTCACTGCGCCCTGGCGGCCATGCGGCTCGGCCGGCCGGTCAAGATGACCCTGACCCGCGAGGAATCGATCCTGATGTCGACCAAGCGGCATCCGGAGAAGATCCACATGCGCCACGGGGCGACCCGTGACGGCCGCCTGGTGACCATGGAGGCCCGGATCGTCTGCGACACGGGGGCTTACGCGTCCCTCGGCAAGCCGGTGGTCTTCCGGTCGGCGGTGGTCTCTTCGGGGCCCTACGACATTCCCAACGTCCACTCGACGGCCGTTGGCGTCTACACCAACAATCCCGTCGGCGGGGCCTTCCGCGGCTTCGGCAGCACCCAGGTGTCCTTCGCCTCCGAGGTCCAGATGGACAAGTTGGCCAGGGCCCTGGGTCTGGACCCACTGGAACTCAGGCGGCGCAACGCCCTCCGACAGGGCGGGCAGACGGCCACCGGGCAGGTCCTCGGCCCGGGGACGAACTACCTCGGGACGCTCGAGGCGGTGGCCGGACGGCTGGCCGGACTGAAGGCCAGGGCCGCGGCGGCGGCCGCGCCCGGGCGGCGGATCGGCCTCGGGGTGGCCTCGGCTTACAAGAACGTCGGCATCGGCACCGGCAAGCACGACGGGGCCGGCGCGGTCGTCGGGCTGACCGAGGCCGGACGCCTCCAGGTCCGGATCGGGGCGACCGACATGGGCCAGGGCTCCGACACGGTCATGGCCCAGCTGGCCGCCGAGGTCACCGGGATCCACTTTGGGCTGGTCGACGTCCTGTCGTCGGACACGGCCCTCTGCCCGGACGGCGAAGAGACAACCGCCTCACGGCAGACCTACATCACCGGCAACGCCGTGGTCCAAGCGGCCGAAGCCTTCCTCGGCCGGGTGGCCGAGTTCGCCGGACCGGGCTCCAAGGTCGACGGCGACGCCGTCGTCGTCGGCTCTCGGCGGGAGGGGCTGGCCGAGTTGGCCGGCCGGGCCAAGGCCGCCGGGCGCCGCCTCGAGGGCGAATCCTTCTACCTGGCTCCGACAACCTACCCGTTGCGGGAGACGGCCGACCAGCAGCCGGGCGATGACCCGCGCCTCTGGGACGTCCACTTCGCTTACTGCTACGGGGCCCAGGCGGCAGTCGTGTCGGTCGACGTGGCCACCGGCGAGGTCGAGGTCATCGAGGTGGTCGCCGCCCACGACGTGGGCCGGGCGATCAACCCCGAGGGGGTCAGAGGCCAGATGGAAGGCGGCATCATGATGGGCCTCGGCTACGCCCTCTCGGAGCAGGTCGAACTGGACCACGGCCGGATCGTCAGCGACAACCTGCAGAAGTTGAGAGTCCCGCGGATCGGGGTCACCCCGGCCATGGACGTCGTCATCATCGAAACCCCTGAGCCCGGCGGCCCCTTCGGAGCCAAGGGCATGGGCGAACTGGCCACCAACCCGACCGCCCCGGCGATCATTAACGCCATCAGGGACGCGGTCGGCTCCCACATCGACGACCTGCCGGCGACAAGGGAGAAGGTCTTGGCGGAGATCAAGGGCAAGGAGGGGAAGAGGCCATGCTCATCGTAGGCAACGGTCTTCTGGTCACCCTGGGGGAAAGGAACCGGGTGATCCCGGGCGGCGCGGTCGCCACTGAGCGCGGGCTCGTCGTCGCCGTGGGCCCGACCGCCGAGTTGAAGGCCCGTCACCCGGGGGCCGAGTTCCTCGATGCCCGGGGCGGCCTGATCATGCCCGGGTTGGTCAACGTGCACACCCACGCCTACGGGGCCTTTGCCCGGGGAATCTCCCTCGGGGGACGGCCGGCCAAGACCTTCATCGAGGTCCTCCGCGGCCTGTGGTGGAAGCTCGACCGTGCGCTGACCCCCGAGGATGTCTTCGTCAGCGGTCTGCTGGGCCTGGTCGACTGCCTGAAGAACGGGACGACCACGGTCTTCGATCATCACGCCAGCCCGAACGCCATCGGCGGAAGCCTCGACCAGATGGCCAAGGCGGCCGGCGCCGTGGGCGTCCGGGCCTGCCTATGCTATGAAGTGTCCGACCGGGATGGCCCGGGGCGGGCCAGCGAGGGGATCGAGGAGAACGTCCGCTTCGCCGCCGGCCTGGCCGGCGGGGGCTCCACGCTGGCCGCCCTCATGGGCCTGCACGCCTCGATGACCCTCTCCGACGCGACCCTCGGGCGGGCCGTGGCCGAGGCCGGGAGGCTCGGCATAGGCTGTCACATCCACTGCTCCGAGGGACCGGAGGACCTGGCCGACAGCCGCGGACGGTATGACCGGAGCGTCGTCCGGCGGCTGGCCGACATGGGCGTCCTCGGGCCGTCGTCCATCGCCGCCCATTGCGTCCACACCAGCCCCGAGGACTTCGAGTTGCTGGCCAAGACGAGGAGCATCGTCGCCCACAACCCCCAGTCGAACATGAACAACGCCGTCGGGGTGGCCCCGGTCCTGGCCATGCTGGCGGCGGGCGTCCGGGTGGTGCTCGGCACCGACGGCTTCGGGAACGACCTCTTCGAGGGGGCCATGGCCGCCAACATCGTCCACAAGCTGGCTTCCCGCGACCCTTCGGTGGGCTGGGGTGAAGGTCAGCAGATGACTTTGGCCAACGCCGGCGAGGTGGCCACCCAGTTCTTTGGTTGCCGGCTGGGGGCGCTGACCGAGGGGGCCGGAGCCGACCTCATCGTCGTCGACTATGATCCGCCGACGGAACTCAATCCGGGCAACTTCTGGGGCCACTTCCTCTTTGGGCTCCGGGGAGGCCAGGTCCGCCACTCGGTGGTGGCCGGCCGCCTGGTCATGCGCGACCGCCGGGTCCTCGGGCTCGACGAAGCCGAGGTAATGGCCCGGGCCCGGGAGCTCTCGGCCAAGGTCTGGGAACGGGTGGCCAAGTTGTAGGCGTCACCGTCCGGGTGGCGGTCGTTCAGATGGGCGAGACGAAAGAAGCGAGTCCCCGAACGGGGGCTCGCTTCTTGGCATCTTGTGGGGAGTCGACCGGCGCGCGGCGGGGGGGGTGAGCCACGTGGCGGCGCCGACCATCGCCCATGAGGCGATGAACAGGCCGCCGCGCCTGGCTTTCGGCAACCACAGGGGTTGATTTTAACTCACTCTGCCTCCTTAAACTTCGCAATCGGGTCCGTGGTTCCTGTCAGCCGTGCACCCTCGCCGAGAGGGCGACGAGGCGCCGCGCCTCCGGCAGCGGGCGGCCGGTCTTCGGATCCACGGCCAGGCAGGCCCCGTCGGCCAGACGGGTGACCACTCCGCCATGGGCGCTCGGATTCCCCTTCAGGTGTGGGGCATCCAGGAAGCCTAGGACAACGGCGGCCGCGAGGGTCTCCGGATCGGTCAGGGGGTCCTCCACCCGGGCGGCCCCCAGGCCCTTGATGGCCTCGATCAACAGCCGCGCTTCTTCCCTCAGGCGGCGACGTCTGGTCTGGACGACCTCGTCCTTGGTCGGGTCGGGCAGGCCATCCAGGGCCGACCGGATGACGCCGCGGACGATGCCGCAGGATTCGGTGACTTCGTCCGGGCCGGCCAAGTGCAGGCCTTCGCAGTACCCGACGACGTGGACAATCTGAGGTCGGAGAGCCATCCCCAGAGTCGTGGTGTAGGCCAAGTGGCCTTTGGCCAGGTCGGGTTGGGGCGGGAAGCTGCTCAGCCCGCCCCGCACCTGGCGGAAGACCCGGAAGCTCGACCCGGCCAGCGTCTCCAGGAGGTCGATCTTGGCCAGCATCTTGGCCAGGTCCATCCGGGCGTTGGTGCCCGGCGGGGTGTTCAGCATGAACTGGGCGATGTAGTCGCGCACGCCGAGGGCCTTGGCGTTGTAAGCCGCATGTAAGCCACGGCCACGGCGACCACGTCCGGGGCGTCGCGGAGGCTCCACTGGTGCGGGTCGTTGACCTCCACCGGCACGCCCCTGGCGGCGTGCCAGCGGATGGCCGCCTGGTTCTCGGCGATGGCCTCGGCCAGGGGCCGTTCGCTCCGACCGTCCAGGGCGCTGTACCAGAAGAGGGGGACGGCCCCCCAGGCGTTCCGGATCGTCGACCGCAGGAGGCCGGCCATGGCCACGAGGTCGCGGGTCCCGCTGTAGCACCGGAGGAGGGGGTGGTTGCCAGCTTGGGCGGCCTCGTAAAGCGATTCGAGGTCGGAGGGCGCCCGGAGCGGGACGCTCCCCGCGCCGTCCTGGGCCGGGTCCTGATCCCCGGGGTGGAAGAACGACTCTTGGGCATTTTGGTCGGGTCCGATGGAGATGATGTCGACTACGCCGGCCACGGCGATGCGGCTGATCCCGCGGGCGGTGTCGGCCACGGTCGGCAGGCCGAAGTGGTGGCGAAGCAGTGGGTACGGGCTCTTGCGGGCCATCCGCTCGATGAGCCCGAGGCCGGCCAGGTCCGAACCTTGGGCTTCGCGACCGCCCAGAGCCGCCCGCGCGGCGGCGACCGCGGCGGCCTGGTCCGCCCAGCCGACGGAATCGTGAGCCGCCTTGAGGTAGGCGGCGATTCGGCCCGGTTCCTCCTCACCAGAGAAGGCGGCCTCGAAGAGCCCGAGGTCACGGGCGACCGCGACGACCGGCGGGGTACCGCCGAACAGGAAACGCCGGCCTCCCATGGCCTGGTCTCGCTCGATTCGCTTCTTCAGGCCGGACAGGACCGCCCGGGCGGCGGCCGGACCGAGCCGGTAACTGGCGGCGACGAAGGCCGCATCGGCCTCGACGGCGGCGACGATGGTCTTCTTCACGCCACCGCCCTCCCCTCGGCCACGTGGGCCAGGATCTGGCCGGGAGTGTGCCCGCTCAGGCCTAGGCGTTCGATGGTCCGGCCGATGGCCATGTAGCCCAGCCCGTGAATGGTCGAGGCCAGGTCGATCAGACAGCGGATGTTCGGGGTCGGCACGCGGAGGGCCGCCCCCAACGAGGCCATCGGCACCAGGCTGGCCGGCACGTCCTCGGTCAGGTAGCGGTGGTCCAACTGCCCAGGGGCGGTGATCCCGGCGTAACCCGGGTTGGCCTGCAGGGCCGAGTAGAGGTCGGGGGCCTTGATCCCATAGGTTTTGTCCATCCAGCTGAGAGCCGACTGGTGGGGGACGCCGAGGGTGGCCGCGATTGTGCATCGTTCTTGGTCTACGGCGGCCATGACCTTGGCCACCGAGGGCGAGGCCCCGCGCCGGTAGAACTCGAATCCGTCGGCGGTGTCCTCGATCCGGCCGGTGTTCAAGAGGGTGATGGCTGGATGGAAGACCGCCCCGATGTTGTCGAGGCTGGTCTCGAGGACGCTGGAGGCGGCCACGAAACGGCCCGGGTAGAGTTGGTCGAGGAGCCACCCGACCTCACGGTTGGCCGAGGCCGGCAGGGCCGAGAAGAGGACCCGGCTCTTCCGCCCGTATATGCGGGCCCTGGCCGGTCCCGTGGCCCGCGAGGCGAAGAGGAAGGTCGAGGCCTCGGCGACGATGGCCCCGGGCGCGGCTCCGTTCGTCCGGAGGATGGATTGGAACTCAAGGGCCCCGCCGGTCCGCCCGGGGTTGAGGACGACCACCTGGCCGTCCTGCAGGTGTGGCGCGAAGATCTCAGCCAGGGTCGCATGGCCCGTGGCCGGGACCACGACCATGATCAGACTGGCTCCCTGGACGGCTTCGCCCGGCTCCGCGGTGACCCTGTCCAAGCGGACCAGGCGCGGCGCCTTGCCCTCGAGCTCGATGCCCCCGGTTCCGATGATCGGCTCGAGGCGGCCGGGGCTCCGGTTGTAAAGGCGCACCCTGTGGCCCGCCAGGGCGAGGTCGGCCGCCATCGCCAGGCCGCCGTTGCCGGCGCCGAGGACGGCCACGGTGTGGGGCCTGCCGTGGCTCAACCCCGGCCACCACCGCCGATTCAGCCACTGGACCGCCTTGGGGAGGAATCCGGTTCTTTCGTTCACTGAAGCGACCCCCCTGATCGAGATTCGGTCGCGAAGGCGGACTGGGTCCTCAAGTCCGGGGGGCCGGGGATGAAAACGGCCCCCCGCGAGAACGCGGGGGGCACGAGAGAGGACGAAAGTCCCCGAGCGGTATGGCCGCGCCTAATCAAGGCGGCCGCGCCGCGCCCATCCCACGCTTACGAGGTTAGCTGACGGGTTCGGGCCGGAAGGATGGCCCTACGCCTGGCGGCGATTCACCCCAGAGACAATTTGGTTCCCCCGTTCCCGGCGGCCGGATTCGACCGCGGGGATTAAGCGATCCGTCTTCGTATGCCGTTTGGCCCCATTGTAGTACCTGGTTCCCCATACAGTCAAGACCAAATGTCGCAATAGCTGGGACTTTATCTGCCGCCCGGCGACCGCCGGGGGCTCCGGGGTCTGCCGCGTCAACGACTGCTTCCAGACCTTTCCCAGGCGGTTGCCGTCGCAATTGCCTTCGGCAGGTCCCGCGCCCGAAAGGTCGAAGATGATAATCTTGGATGCGCTCGAACGAGCGGGGGGATTCCGGCGGCCGCCGCCTGGTCGCGGCGGTGGTCGGCGAGCTGACGGCCGGGGGCTTCCGCTCCATGCTGGTCTGGGTCCTGGCCGACAACCCCTTCCGACGTTTCTACGAGTCGCTCGGCGGGACATATCTACGTTCGCAGAAGATGGAGATCGGCGGAGCCCGGTTGAACGAGGTCGCTTACGCCTGGACCGACCTGCAAGAAGGAGACTCAACGAGTGAAACCACCAGAAATCGTTGATGCGGGACACGAGGCCCTCAGGGGTAAGGTCGCCGTGGTCACCGGGGCGGGTCGCGGGATCGGCCGGGAGACCGCCCGGGCCCTGGCCCGCTATGGGGCCGCCGTGGTCATCGCCGAGATCAGCCAGGCCGGGGCGGAGACCGAGCGGCTGATCCGGAAGGAAGGCGGCCGGGCCATCTTCGTCCAGACCGATGTCGCCGACGCAAGATCCGTCGAGGGGATGAAGGAGAAGGCGGTCCGGGCTTTCGGCGAGGTGGATATCCTCATCAATGACGCCGTGGTCGTCCACTGCAAGCCCGTCCTCGAGCACACCGTGGAGGAGTGGGACCGGGTCGTCGCGGTCAACCTCCGTTCGGTCTTCCTGGCCATCAAGGCCTTCGTCCCGTCCATGCTCGAGAAGGGCTCGGGGGTGGTCGTCACCATGCAGACCACGGAGGGCATGCCCTACCTCGCCCCTTATGAGGCGTCCAAGGCCGGCCTAACGAGCCTGGTCTCGGCCCTGGCCCAGGAGATCGGGGAGGGCAAGGGGGTGTCGGTCTACGCTTTCGGACCGGGGATGGTCGACACCCCGGCGCTCAGGGAGGCCGTCCCGAAGCTGGCCGCCCTTTACGGCCTGCCCGAAGAGGAGTTCATCAAGCAAAGCGGGGGCCAGATGATCTCGGCCGAGCTGTGCGCCGTCGGCCTTGTCGGCACGGTCCTGCATGCCGCGGAGTTCCACGGCCAAGAGACGGGTTACGTGGCCGGTTTGGGCAAGCTCGGGCTGGGTCCCGATGGCACGAGGTGGCCGGCCGAGACCGGGCCGGGGGCGGTGGGGCCCGCGCCGGCCGACCCTCTGGAGCCGGCGGCCGTTGACCTCTGCTTGCGGGCGCTCGACCTGAACCGCCGGATGGCGGGCGTGATCCGTGATAACATCAAGGAATATGACTCCCTGACCATGTTTCAACGGCCGGTGATCAAGCGGATGTTCCAGCAAGGAACGGGGCTCAAGGTCGAGGAGTGGCTGGCCAGCGCCGAGGACATGACCGCCCGTCTGGAGCGGGCCGCTCGGCGCGAGCAGGACATGAAGACCTCGGCCCCGCCGGCGAGGCTGGCCGCCTACATCGAGCAGCTGAAGAAGATGGCCGGCTTCCTGACCAAGCAGGAGTCCGACGCGCGGGGCTGGATCAAGGATCCGAAGAAGCTCGAGACAGCCATCGCCGCCCTGGGGACCCGCCGCCGGGTGTCCACGGAACTGGCGGCCGTCCTGGCCGACATGCTCGAGCGGCAAGGCCGGGCCTTGTAGGTCGGCCGGCGACGGACAGCCAAGGGGCGCAAGCCACGGAGGGCAAAGGGGGTTCGACCATGTCAGGGGCCGCCGGTCCGCAATTCATGGAGAAGACCACGTATCGGCAAATGGGTCCGTCGGATCAGGAGAAGGGGCTGCCCCAGCCGCCCTTGGAGAAGCCGGTCGCGGCGGCCCGGCGCCGGATCGACTTGCCCGACCCGAGGACGGTTCCGGTGACGGCCATCGATCTGACGGCGGCCATCGCCGCCCGGGTCAGCACGCGGAAGTTCGCCGCCGCCCCGATGACCCTGGGCGAGCTGTCCTATCTTCTCTGGGCCACGCAGGGAGTCAGGCAAGTGACCATCCGACCGACCACCCTCAGGACCGTGCCCTCGGCCGGAGCCCGTCACCCCTTCGAGACCTACCTCCTGGTCAACCGGGTCGCCGGGCTGCCGCCCGGGCTCTATCGTTACCTGGCCATCGATCACAAGCTGGTGGAGGAAGACCGGAGCGAGGGGATCGCCGACAGGGTCCTCGACGCCTCCCTGCGGCAGCAGTTCTTGGTCGAAGGGGCGGCGACTTTCATCTGGGTCGCCGTGGCCTACCGGAGCTTCTGGCGGTATGGCGAGCGCTCCTATCGTTACCTGCACCTTGACGCCGGGCACGTGGCCCAGAGCCTGTACCTGGCGGTCCAGGCCGTGGGAGGCGGCTGTTGCGTGGTTGGGGCCTACGACGACGAAGCGGTCAACGCGGCGATCGGCCTCGATGGGGTCGAGGAGTTCGTCATCTACATGGCCGGGGTTGGGAAGACCGGCGGCTGACCGCCGGGGGGCCAGGAGCCGGCTGCCGAAATCCGATCCTCCCCCTTCTGCTCATCATTCCAGGATACTCCTGAGGGGGGTGGGCCATCACCGAGAAGGGCGGCGAGGTCGGGAGGAAGGCCGGGCCGGTTCGGCGAACCATATGCCGGCCGTGATAACCTCGGTGGGAGGAGGCTCCCGAGAGGAACCTGGGAGGGCCTTGGGTTTGGCGAAAGGTAACCGCCTCAGCGCACGCCTCGGTTGGAGCCTGCTCTCATGGGCGGGAGTAATGTTCGTCCCCGGCGGTCTGGTCTGGATCGCCAAGTGGCGGCCGTCGCCTCCCCCGTACTTCGTCCTTCGCAACTACCCGTTCGGCGACTATGCCGAATCGTGGCAGGTGGCCATGGGCTTTGCCTTCGTCGCCTTCGGGCTTCTTTTCGCCGCGGCCTCAGGTGTGGCCGGAAGGACGAAGTCGCGATCGATGTGGGTGGCCATGCTCGTCAGTTGGCTGCTCCTGATGTTCCCCCATGCCTTCATCGGGGTGACCTTCGCCATCGAGGACCCTTCTTTGAAGAGCCTTGGGATTTCGGCCTACGTGATCCCCTTCGCGGCGTTATGGGGAGCGGTGGTCGCAGCCGGGTTCATCCTGTCCGGCCGGGACGTGTGGCGGCAATACTAGCTTGAGGACGGATCCCGCTGTCCGGCATACCACCGGCGGCGGGGAGAAAGGACATCAAGAGTGGACACTATCCATGGCACGCCCGCCTCGCCCGGGATCGCTCTGGGCCCGGCGGTGCTCTTCAAGAAGGCCAAGGTCGAGATCGTCCGTCGCCGGCTGGAGGAGGCGGACATCGAGCCGGAGATGGCCCGCTTCAAGGCGGCCATCGAGGCCAGCCGCGGCCAACTCGAGGCCCTGGCGGAGCGGACGGCCAAGGAGGCCGGCGAGGCCGAGGCGGCCATCTTCCAGGCCCACCTGATGTTCCTCGATGACCCGGCCATCGTCGAGACGGTGGAGGACCGCGTTCGTTCCCAGCGCCGCAACGCTGAAGCGGTGGTCGCCGAGGTCACCGCCGAGCAGGCCGCGGCTCTGGCCGCTCTGCCCCACGCCTACCTGGCCGAACGAGCGGCCGATGTCCGTGACGTCGGTGACCGGATCGTCCGCAACCTCGTCGGGGTGGGGGGAGGCCCGGCCGGGGCCGGCGTCGCCGGCGCGGCCGGTGAGGAGGCGGACCCGGCTTCGGCCTCTCCCGGGATCCTCTTCGCCCACGACCTGGCCCCGTCGGACACGGCCCAACTGGACCGCCGACTGGTCCTGGCCTTCGTGACCGAGGTCGGCGGCCCGACCTCGCACACCGCGATCATGGCCCGCTCCCTCGGGATTCCGGCGGTGGTCGGGACGGGTGACGTCTTGGCCCGGGTCCGTGAGGGGATGGCCGCGGCCATCGACGGTGATGCCGGCTCGGTCGTCCTCGGCCCGGACGAGGCCGCCTCCCGGGGGTTCGAACGGCGACGGCAGGAGGCGACGGCCAGGCGGGAGGGTCTGCGCCGATTGAGGGACCTCCCGGCCGTCACCACCGACGGCCGGGCGATCGAGCTGGCGGCCAACGTCGGTCATCCGCGGGAGGCCGCCCCGGCCCTCGAATACGGGCCGACCGGGGTGGGGCTGTACCGGACGGAGTTCCTCTTCCTCGACCGTGATACCCTGCCCGATGAGGATGAACAGTACGAAGCCTATCGGGCGGTCGCCGAGGCCTTCGGCCGATACCCGGTGATCATCCGCACCCTGGACATCGGCGGCGACAAGGAGGTGCCGGCCCTGGGGCTGCCCAGGGAGAGCAATCCCTTCCTGGGGTGGCGGGCCCTGCGCATCTCTCTGCAACGGCGCGACCTATTCGAGACCCAGCTGCGGGCGATGTGGCGGGCGGCCGCCCACGGCAACATCCTGGTGATGTTCCCGATGGTCGCCACGATCGGCGAGATCCGTCAGGCCAAGGCGGCCCTGAGGGCCGCTCGGGAGGGGCTTGTCGCCGAGGGGAAGACGGTCGGGGCCAAGCTCCCCGCCGGGATCATGGTCGAGACTCCGGCCGCCGCCGTGGCCGCCGACATCCTGGCCAAGGAGGTCGACTTCTTCAGCCTCGGCACGAACGACCTCATCCAGTACACCCTGGCGGTCGACCGGGTCAACGAGAAGGTGGCCTACCTCTACGACCCCTTCAACCCGGCGGTCCTGAGGTTGATCGACAAGACGGTCGACGCCGCCCACCGGGCGGGCATCTGGTGCGGCATGTGCGGCGAGATGGCCGGCCTGGCCGCGGCCGCCCCGTTCCTGGTGGGGATCGGCCTCGACGAACTGAGCATGAGTCCGCCCTCGGTCCCGCTGGTCAAGGAGGCCATTCGCGGGATGTCCGCCCGTGAGGCCGGCCGGCTGGCCCGACAGGCGCTGGATTGCGAGAGCGGGGAAGAAGTCCGCGAGCTCTTGAAGAGCCTCCCAACCGGGCGAGAAGGATGACCAAGGTCCCTGAAGGGGGGGGCGGTCGTGTCCCTGAGCGAACTTCACCCGGCCCTGTACCTCGCCAGCGTCTCCGTCCGGCGGGCCATTCGCCATGGCCGGTGGTTGGTCCATCGGACCGATTACGCCACCGCTCACCGCTGATTCGCCGACTCGGTGACAGCGGCCTGAGCCTGCAGTACGGGAAGGTGAGGAACCTCAGGCTGGCCGTGCCGAGGGTCGACGGGACGGTCATCCCCCCCGGCAAGCGCTTCTCCTTCTGGCGGGCGATCGGACCGACGAGTACCCGCAAGGGGTACGCCGAGGGCCTCGTCCTTTGGAAAGGGGAAGCGCGGGCGGGGGTCGGTGGCGGCCTCTGTCAGCTCAGCAACCACTTACACTGGATGGCCCTGCACTCTCCGCTGGTCGTGGCCGAGCGCCACCACCGCTTCACTGAAGAGAAAGGGCGGCTCTACCGCGAGAACGAGATCTACCGCGCGGTCTTCGACCGGGCCACGGGGCGACGACTGGGTGAGGAACTGGTGATGAGGAACCGGGGGCTGGTCAAGTACACCCTTCAGAGGCCTCGGTAGGCAGTTCCGCCGGTCCGGGCGGCCGTTCCGGGGGAGGGCCATCCGGAGAGGGCAAAGGAGGATCCGCCGGCCCGGCGCAAGCCAGGCCGACACCCATGAGACTGGCCATCATCGCCGACATTCACGGCAACCACGTAGCTTTGGAGGCCGTCTTGGCCGCCCTGGAGGAACGCCGACCCGACCGCCACGTCGTCCTCGGTGACCTGGCCTATAAGGGCCCTCATCCGAGCCAGGTGGTCAGGGCGGTCCGCTCCCTGAAGGCAGTGGTCATCCGGGGAACGGCCGAGGACCGCCTGGCCGGGGTGATCTGCGCGCCGGCGACCGGGAGGGCGATCGCCACCGGCGCCGCCTCGGCCAGGCCCGGTCACGCCCCGCTGGAGGACGCCGACCAGTTCAACCGGTGGATGGCCGAGCGTCTCTCCGACGATGACCGGTCCTGGTTGAAGGCCCTACCCTTCGAGGCCACCATCGAGGCCGACGGGGTCAGGCTGTACTTCGTCCACGCCTGCCCGGCCAACACGACCGACCTGATCTACCCCTGGGCCCGGCAGGAGACGCTGGCCGGCTTGTTTGGGGACCCATCGGCCAGGGCCGTCGTTTACGGCCACATCCATCAGCCCTATCTCCGGTGGGTCGGCGGCCGGGCGGTGGTCAACGCCGGCAGCGTCGGACAACCCTTTGACGGCGACCAAAGGGCCTCGGCCGTCGTCGTCGAGGTCGACCGAGGTGGTCTGTCCTTCGAGTTCATCCGGGTGCCATACGATCTTCGGCGGGTCGTGGCCGACGCCCGCCGGGAAGGGATTCCGGCCCTGTCGACCTACGAAACGATGATGGAGTCCGCCCGCTGGCCCTATTGAGGGAGTCGCGGGTGATCGAGCGGAGCCGCCACGAAAACGGCCGCCCTTCTTTGGGGCGGTCTTCAGGTTCACGGGACGGAGGCCGGCGGAATCGCAGCGGGCGGAGTCAGGTAGTCGGCCGGCACGGACGGGAGATGGCCTCGAAGTCCAGGCCCCTCTGGGCAAGCTCCAGATAGCGATCCTCACCTCTGAGCCCTGGTTCGCCCCAGATTCGGGGCTTTCCTGCGCCGCCCCGCCAGGAGGATTTGGGTCGACGCGGAGGGAATCTACCGGCAACAGCGAAGGAGGGGTCCCAATGCCTGAACGAACCCTCTGGCGGAAGATCGAGGAGCGGCTGCACCTCTTGGTCGACGAGTCGGAGGCCGTCATCGGCTTGGCCCTTCGCGACCTGGCCGGCGGGCGGGAGGTCCTGGTCAACCCGGACGAAGTCTTCCCCATCGGCAGCCTGATCAAGGGCGGAATCCTGGCCGAGCTGATCCGGGCGGCATCCCAGGACCGCTGCCGCCTGGACGAGCGGATCGTGGTCACTCCCGCCGACCGCACCGGAGGCAGCGGTGTCCTGACCAATCTGGACGACCCGGTCTCGATGACCCTCCGGGACCTCGTCAACCTGATGATCATCGCCTCGGACAACGTGGCCGCCAACATCTGCTTCGACCGGGTCGGGGCGGCCCAAGTCCAGAGCCTCTTCCGTGAGTTCGGACTGGAGCACACGACCCTCGCCCGCAAGATGATGGACGATGCGGCCGTCCTGGCCGGGCAGGAGAACGTCGGCACGCCGCGGGAGATAATGAAGCTCTTCGTGGCCCTCCACGAGTGCGAGCACCACGAGGGCCGGCCGCTGACGCGCGACGACGCCGCGGAGATCCTCCGCATCCTGAAGAAGCCCAAGGATGACCCGATTCGCCGGCCCCTCCCGGCCGGAGTGGTGGTCGCCGGCAAGTCGGGACACCTCGACGGCGCGGCCGCCGACGCCGCCATCGTCTATCTGAGCGGCCGTCCCTACATCCTGGTGGTGATGACCAAGTACCTCCGTGGCCATGATGGCGACGGGGTCATCGTCGGCCTATCCAAGGCCATCTACGAACACCTGGAGGTGCTGGCCGCGTCGACTCCCTTTGGGCGGAGGACCCCGAACCCCGCGGCCGCCCGGCCTTGAGCCGGGACCCGCTCCGCCCCCAACCCCTGGCGATGGCCGCCCTGCTGG
>DASXUT010000016.1 GCA_036504675.1 Bacillota bacterium
TGACCGAAGGCGGTGAGCATGAGGACCTTGGGACGCTTGACCAGGCCCAGACCATTGAGCCGCTCGAGCACGCCGATGCCGTCAAGATGAGGCATTATGATGTCAAGGACGATGACATCGGGCGTGTTCTTGGTGACCTGCTCGATGACCTCCAGGCCGTTGTAGGCCACCCCGGTCAGCTCCAGGTCGCTCTGCTTCTCAATGAGTTCCTTGAGCAACTCGCAGAAATCCCGGTTGTCGTCGGCCAGCAGGACCTTGATCTTTTCTTTCAATCCTCTTGCCCCCATTTACCCCAAGTAGTACCTCCGAGGTAGTGAGGGGATTTCTTCGGCCTCTTTCCAATATCCTCCTGAAAGCCAAAAAAAACAAGCCCCCGAAAGGGGCCCCTTGGCGACTCGCAAGCCCAATATCGGCGCGGGTTTGCGTGGCTTCCTTCAATCTATACCCGCCGCCCTCCATGACCGCCCGCTGGCTCTGCAGGATGCCGCTCTCGAGGAGCATCCATTCAGCGAAGACGGCGTAGCCGCGGGTCGGGTCGTTGACGAAGACGTGGGTGACGGCGCCCACCAGCCGGCCGTTCTGGACGATCGGGCTGCCGCTCATCCCCTGGACGATGCCGCCCGTTCGGCGCAGCAGACGCTGGTCGGTGACTCTGATGACCATCCCCTTGGTGTCCGGCCGCTCCTGGGGCGACACCCGTTCGATCTCGACGGAGAACCGTTCGATCCGCTGCCCTTCGACGACGGTCAGGATCTCGGCCGGCCCCCGGCGGATCTCCCGCATCAGGGCAATCGACACGGTCCCCATATCGGTGCTTGGTTTCACGCTGAGCTGCCCGTAGATGCCGAACTCGGTGTTCTTCTGGATCGTCCCGATGACGTCGGACTCATCGGTGAAGGTTCCGATCTTCTCCCCGGGACGCCCAGTCTTGCCGGGTTG
This sequence comes from Bacillota bacterium, assembly GCA_036504675.1. Classification (NCBI taxonomy): domain Bacteria; kingdom Bacillati; phylum Bacillota; species Bacillota bacterium. The sequence continues at coordinate 940 of DASXUT010000016.1, forward strand.
GACACCGGTCACGTTGGCCGAGACGATCCGCCCGTCGGAGATGCTTAGGGGTCGGTTCGACTCAGCGTCGGTGATCACGTGCCCGAGGGCCCCGAAGGCCCCGCTGGCCGGCTCATAGAAGGTCAGCGTCCCGACCCCGGCGGCGACGTCGCGGATGTAGAGCCCGATGCGGTAGCGCCCGGTTTCGCGGCAAAGGACCGGTTTCACGATCCGCTCCAAGACGGCGCTCTGCCGCTTGACCTCCAGGGTGATCGGGTCACCGACGCGGCCGAAGTAGTCGATCAGCTGGACCGCTCCGTCCTCGTTGCCGACCCGGCGGCCGTTGACCTTGATGATGATGTCGCCCTTCTCAAGGCCGGCGTCCCTGGCGGGGTAGGCGACCTGCCCCTCCTCACCGACCACTGGGGCGATCCCAACCACGACGACGCCTTCAGAATGAAGGAGGACGCCGATGGAGTGGCCGCCCAGGCAAACCTGGACCTCCGGGACCACGTCGACGGCCAGGTGCTTGATGGGGACCAGGCCGAAGAGGAGGAATTCCAGCGAGACGTGGCCTTCCTTGAGGGCGTTGATGGCGACCGGGCTGCCCGGCCCCAATCGCCAGTAGTTCTGCCCCACTGAGACGGCCCGACCGTCGAGACCGATGACTCCGTCCTGGTCCGGGCGGACATAGACCCCGAGCGGCAGCCCCAGTTGGAGTTGCTGCTTTTGGCCGAGGGTCACCCGCAGGTGGCTCGGGAACCTGGTGAACCATTGGAACTGGGGCGAAGTTACGGCGATGACGATTAGAGCCACCAGGACCAGGCCGATCATCTGACGCCGTCGCTCACGACGGCCCGACGGAAGGTCGCGCATCGGATCACGCTCCACGCTCTTTGCTGTCCCGCGCGGCCACGGGCCTCGCTTCGCGGGAACGTCTGACTTGCCTTATCCTGCTCGTAGCTGGGCTTTTTTATTCGCCGGGCGGACCGCGCGGCGGGCGGCCGAGGGCCGGCCGGACCGCTGGATGGTGACCGCGCCAAGGCAAAAAAAGTCGACCCGGGCAGACCAGCCCGGGTCGACTTGATTCTTCCGGCTCACTCCCTTGCGTCAGAGTCTCGTCAGCGCTTGCCCTTTTCCGGCCACGCGTCCGCCCGCTTGGCGGCCGCCTCGATGAGCTCCGCGGCGTGCTCTCGGGTGGCTCGGCTGTCGCTGGTCCCGCCGAGCATGCGGACGACCTCGTCGACTCGCTGATCCCCTTGGAGCAGGCTGACCAGGGTGGTCGTCCGGCCGCCGTGGACTTTCTTCTGGATGGCGAAATGGCGGTCGGCCGCGGCGGCGATCTGCGGCAGGTGGGTCACGCATAGGACCTGCCTGAACCGGCCCAAGCGGGCCAACTTGTCGGCGACGGCGATGGCCGCGCGGCCGCCGACTCCGGCGTCGATCTCGTCGAAGATCAGCGTCGGGACCTGGTCGACGCGGGCCAGGATGGCCTTGAGGGCCAGCATGACCCGGGCCATTTCGCCCCCGGAGATGATCTTGGCCAGCGGCTTCGGCGGCTCGCCGGGGTTGGCCGAGAACAGGAACTCCACGCTGTCGCTGCCATCGGGCCCAGCCGCCAGGAGACGGTCGCCGACCGGCACTCCCTCCGGGTCCTCAGCTTCGGTGAAGTGGACGCGAAAGACCGTCCGCTCCATGCCGAGATCGGCCAGTTCCACGGAGACGGCTCGTTCGAGTTCCCGGGCCACCCGGCGGCGCGCCTTGCCGAGCACTCCGCAGAGATCGCCGAGGGTCTTCTTGGCGGCGGCGATGTTCTGCCGCAGGCGCTCGATGATCTCGTCGGCGTTGGCCACCCGGTCGAGCTCGGCGGCGACCTCATCGCGGTACTTGAGGATTTCCTCGATGGTGTTCCCATACTTCCGCCGCAATTGGGAGACCAGCTCCAGCCGGTTCTCGATCGCGTCCAGCCGCTCCGGGTTGAATTCCACCCGATCCCGGTAACGACCCAGCTCCCTGGCCGCCTCCTCGATCTGATAGCGGGCGCTCTCCAGGGTCTCGAAGAGCGGCCGCAGAGCGCGGTCGATGTCCGCGGCTTCATCCAACTCGGCCAGGAGCCCGGCAAGCTGGTCGACGACGGCCTCCGCACCCCGGGCCTCGCCCTCGTACAAGACGGCATAGGCCTTGGCGGCGACCTGGTGGAGCTTCTCCGCGCCGGCCAACACTCGCCGCTCCTCGCCGAGCGTTTCTTCCTCACCCGCGACCAATCTGGAGCCGTCGATTTCTTGGCGCTGAAACTGGAGCACGTCCAGCTTTCGGGCCTTGTCCTTTTCATCGCCGACGAAGCCGGCAAGCTCCCGCAGGAACCCCCGCCACCCGGCCCATTCCTCGGCCACCTTGGTCCGGACCGTCGCCAGTTCGGCCCCGCCGAAGCTGTCCAGGAGGTCGACGTGGCCCTCCGAGCGGAGCAGCGACTGGTGCTCGTGTTGCCCATGCAGGTCGACCAAGTGCTGGGCGACCTCCTTGACCATGGCCGAGGTGGCCAGGCGGCCGTTGAGCCGGGTGACACTGCGGCCGCTGGCCGGCAACTCCCGGGCCAGGATGAGGGCCTCGTCCTCGGCCGGGGCCCCGACGGCGGCGGCGGCCACGGCGGCCGCGTCCTCCGGGCCGACCGTCTCGAAGAGGGCTTCGATCACCGCCCGCTCGGCACCGGTCCGGATGACCTCGCCGGAGGCCCGCCCGCCGAGGACCATCTCGACCGCGTCGATGATGATCGACTTGCCGGCACCGGTCTCGCCGGTCAGAACATTAAGCCCCGGGCCGAATTCCAGCCGGAGCTTGTCGATGAGGGCGAAGTTCTCGATGGACAGTTCGAGTAGCATCGGGCAAAACCTCCATCCGCGGGCTTTGCGCGCCGCTACTCGCTCTTACCGGCCTCTCGCGTCAGACGACGAAGTTGATCGACGATGGCCGGGGCGTCCTCCTTTTTCCTGACGACGACCATGATCGTGTCGTCCCCGGCCACGCTGCCGACGACTTCCGGCCAGCCGAGGGAATCCACCGTCGAGGCCACGGCCGAAGCCGTGCCAGGCAGGCACTTGAGGACGACGATGTTGTCGGAGTAGTCCAGATTGACCAGGGAGTCACGGAGGTACCGGCGCATCCTGGCCAGGGGGGACGGGTCGGGCGGCAGGACGTAGTGGTAGCGGCCGCGGCCGTTGGGTACGCGGACCAGCCGGAGTTCGCGGATGTCCCGTGAGACGGTGGCCTGGGTGGCTTCGATGCCCGCCGCTCGCAGCCTGTCCACCAACTGCTCCTGGGTCTCCACGGACTCGTTCTTGATCAATTCGAGGATCTTCATCTGACGAAGTGTCTTCACCGGCTACCGCCCTCCTGCAACTTGCGGCGCAGGACCTCATAGAAGCTCCAGCCCTCGAGCCGCATCAGTTTGGTCACTTCGCGGGCCCGGCGGACCTCGATGGTGTCCCCGTTGAAAATCCTGTAGCCACGCTGCCCGTCGATGGTCAAAGCGTTGTCCTGGTGTTCGGCGATGACCCGAATCCGGACGATCTCACTCTCAGAGACGATGACCGCCCTGGCGTAGAGGGTGTGGGGGCAGATCGGGGTGATGATGACCACCCCGACGTTGGGATTGACGACGGGGCCCCCGGCCGACAGCGAGTAAGCCGTCGAGCCGGTCGGGGTGGCGACGATCAGCCCGTCGGCCGGGTAGGTGGCCACGAGGCGCTCATCGACGTACGTCTCCAGCTGGATCAGCCGAGCGAACGAACCCTTGGACACGACCACCTCGTTGAGGGCCAGGAACCGCCTGTTCTCGGCCTCGTCCCGGATGACCCGGGCCTCGAGCATGATCCGTTCTTCCAATTGGTAACGCCCGGCGAGGAATTCCGGCAGCGTCCGGTAGAGGTCGGGCAGTTCGATCTCGGTCAGGAAGCCGAGGTGTCCAAGGTTGACGCCGAGAATGGGCTTGCCCACGGGGGCCAGGATCTTGGCCGCGCTCAAGAGCGTCCCGTCCCCGCCCAGGACGATCGCGAAATCCACCGCCCGGACCAACTCCTCGACGGACAGGCCGAGCTCCGGCCGGCCGGCCAGGGCGGCGTTCTGCTCGGAGAGGACGGGGGTCACGTCATGGGCCTCGAGCCAGGCCGCCAACTCGGAGGCGACCTTGATGGCGTCGGTCTTGTCGACGTTGGGGATGATTCCGATCTTGGCCACTCTCTCACCTCATTAGGGACCCGGTCTTTGATTTCGCCGGAGACGGCCCTCAATCCTCTCCGCGATGAGTCGTCTCGCCATCACCCGGCCCTGGATAGAGCAGGAAAGCCCGGGAAGTGTAACGAAGAAGCTTCGACGAGAAAGCCAGAGGCCGGAAGGCAGAAGGGGGAAGAACTTGGAGGAAAGGAACATCGAGCCTGACGTCCTCCGGCGGATCAGGCCGGGCGGCGTCGCCGACTGGCCGGCCATCATCGAACTGGCCTTCGCCCGGGAAGCCGTCGCCGCCCAGCTTTCGCCCTTTCGGAGCTGGACCGTGGAGGATGTCCTGGCGGTCCGCCGCCAGATCGTCCAAGCCTGGCAGGACCGGCTCCAGGAAGCCAAGACCCACGCGTTGTTCATCGCCGAGGGCAAACCCGATGGGCGGGCCATCGGTTACGTCATGGTGATCGTCTCGGACTCGCCGGCCGGCCGCCAGGGCTGGGTCATGGAGCTGGGCGTGGACAAGGCCCTCTGGTCGCGCGGCATCGGGACCGCCCTGCTGCGGAAGGCCGAGGAGTTCTCCGTCGCCCACGGGGCCAAGTACCTCGGACTCGGAGTCTCGTCCAACAACGAACGGGCCCTGCGCCTCTATGAACGGATGGGCTATCACGAGGAGCGCCGGCATCTGGTCAAGAAGCTCTGAGGTGAACGCATGGCGTCGTTCCGAAGAAGCCGCGGCCTGGGTGGCCGCGGCTTCTTCATGCCCATCACTCCGCGAGGATTCCGGCCCGGACCATGATCCGGGCAAGCTCCATCCGTTCCCTGTCGCCGAGCGGTCGGAGCGGACGCCGAGGTTCGCCGCCGAAGTAACCCAGAAGGTCGAGGGCGGCCTTGAGGGCCGGCACCCCCCAACGGGCGGTGACGGCCTTGTTCAGTTCGACCAGACGCAGTTGCAGGGCCTTGGCCTCGGCCACCTCGCCGGCGTGCCACCGGTCGAACAGGCGGACGCACTCCCGCGGGGCGACGTTGGCGAGGGCCAGGACGCCGCCGACCCCACCGACGGCCAGGGCCGGCAGGACGAAGCTGCCCGATCCGGCCAGGACCTGAAAGCCGGGCTTGGCCGCAGCAATCACCTCGGCGATCTCGCCGAGCAGGCCGGAGCTGTTCTTCATGCCGACGATGTTAGGATGCTCCGAGAGGGCTATCGGCACCGCCGGGTCCAGGTTGATGGCCGTGTTGCCGGGGACGTTGTAGATGATCACCGGGATCGGCGAAGCGTCCGCGACTCTGGTATAGTGCTCGATGAAGGCCGTCGCGTCCATTCGGCCCCGGTAGTAGTGCGGGGTGACGACCAGGGCCGCTTGGGCCCCCGCCGCGGCGGCCGCCCTGGTGAAGCGGATGGTCTCGTCGGTGGATTCGCAACCCGTCCCGGCGATTCGCAGCCTCCCCGGGCCGGCCGCCGCGGCCACCGTCTCGATGCAGAGCAGCCGTTCCCTCTCGTTGAGGTGGACATACTCGCCGTTGGACCCGAGGACCACGTAACCGTGAAGGCCGGTGGTATTCCAGAGTTCGATGTTCCGGCGAAGTCTGGCCGGCGCGACCTCGCCTCCTTCGAACGGCGTCGGCACCGGTGGGAAGATGCCCCTCAATGACAGTCCAGCCAATCCTCGAACCTCCTGGTTTCGGCGGAGTGAGATGTTCTTTCCTACGACAAGACCAGGTGCGCTTCCTGCACGACTTGGTCGATGAGTCTCGATAAGCCCGGGGGCGCCGGTAGGGGTTCCGTCGGCAGCGCGGGCGGCCGTCCCGGCCGGGTCAGCATGGCAAGGTATTCGATGTTCCCCTCGGGCCCGGTGACCGGCGAGTAAGTCAGGTTGGTCAAAAAGAACCCGGCCTCGAGGGCGGCCCGGGTCACCCGTTCGAGGACGTTCCGGTGAACCTCCGGGTCGCGGACGACGCCCTTCTTCCCCACCTCGCCCCGACCGGCCTCGAATTGGGGCTTGACGAGGCAGACGGCCCTCCCGTCATCGCCCACCAGACCGGCCAGGGCCGGGAGGATCTTGTCCAGCGAGATGAAGGACACGTCGGCCGTGGCCAGGTTGGGCATGGGAGCGGCCTCACCGCCCGCCCCGGCCGCCACGAAGGCTCGTTCAAGGTCTTCCCGGTCGAGGAAGCGGGCGTTGGTCCGTTCCAGGACGACCACCCGCGGGTCGTTCCGCAGGCTCCAGGCCAGCTGCCCGTAACCGACGTCGACGGCGTAGACGAGGGCCGCCCCGCGCTTCAGAAGGCAGTCGGTGAAGCCCCCGGTGGAGGCCCCCACGTCCACGGCGACCAGCCCGCGGACATCGACGGCGAAGGCGCCGAGGGCCTTCTCCAGTTTCAGCCCGCCCCGGCTGACGAAGGGAAGGTCGTTCCCGCGGACCTCGACGGCGGCCTCGCTTGGGTACCGCGTGCCGGGCTTGGTCGCCGGGGCCCCTCCAACGTAAACAAGTCCGGCCAGGATGGCCCCCTGGGCCCTCTCCCGGCTCGGGAAGAGGCCCTTGTCGACAAGGAGGACGTCCAGCCGGACTCGGTTTCGTTCTCGTCGTTCCTTACTCTCGCTCACCTTCTCCCCCGTTCCCCCCAGCGGGCGGCGGCGGCGATGCCGTCCTGCGGCGCCACCCCTTCGACCGCGGCCCGGGCGGCCCGGGTGATCCCGTCGGCGGTGAGGCCGTAACGTTCCCGCAGAAGCGACGGCTTGCCGGCCGGGACGAATTCGTCGGGGATCCCGAGCATCCTCAGGGTGACCCCGTCGGGGCCTTGGGCCGCCAGGAGTTCGCCGACGGCGCTGCCGAAGCCGCCGGCCAGGCTGTGCTCCTCGACGGTCAGGACCCGCCGGCAATGGCCGGCGTAGTCCAGAATGAGCTTCTCATCGAGAGGCTTGACGAAGCGGGCGTTGATGACCGCCGCCTGGATCCCCTCGGAGGCCAGCCTCCCGGCCGCCTCGACGGCCGGATGGACCATGTTCCCGATGGCCACGATGGCCAGGTCCCGACCGTCCCTGAGGACCTCGCCGCGGCCGACCGGCAATTCGCGCATGGGCCCGTCGCAGGGCACCCCCGCGCCCTGGCCGCGCGGGTAGCGGATGGCCGTCGGGCGGTCAAGGGAAATCGCCGTCTTCAACATGTGGCGAAGCTCATCCTCGTCCTTGGGCGCCATCAGGACAACCCCCGGAGCCCCTCGAAGCAGGGCAAAGTCGAAGACGCCCTGGTGGGTCGGACCGTCCTCGCCGACGATGCCGGCCCGATCGATGGCCACGACCACCGGCAGCCCGGGAAGGGCCACGTCGTGGATGAACTGGTCCGTCGCCCGCTGGACGAAGGTCGAGTAGACGGCGAAGACCGGGCGGAGCCCTTGCGTCGCAAGGCCCGCCGCGAAGGTCATCGCATGCTCCTCGGCGATCCCCACGTCGAAGAAACGCTTCGGGAAGGCCCGCGCCATCCGCTCAGTCCCCGTTCCGTCGGGCATGGCGGCGGTGATGGCCACCACTCGCTCATCCTCGGTCGCCAGGTCGACCAGCGTCTGGGCAAAGACCTCGGAGTAGGTCTGCGCCCCGTTGGACTTCAGGCGTTCCCCGGTGTCCGGGTCGAATGGGCCGGGGCCATGGAAGGCGTATGGGTTGTTCTCCGCCGGCGCGTAGCCGCGCCCCTTCTTGGTCACCACGTGGACGAGGACCGGCCCCGGCACTTCGCGGGCGTCGCGGAGGACCCGTTCGACCAAGCCGAGGTCATGCCCGTCGACCGGGCCAAGATAGGTGAAGCCGAGCTCCTCGAAGAGCATCCCGGGCACCAGAAGGTACTTGAAGCTGTTCTTGGCCCGCTCGACGAAACTGGCCAGGCCGGCTCCGACGAGGGGGAGCCGCCGGAGGAGGTTCTCGAAGTCGGTCTTGAAGTGCCAGTAGTGCGGGCTGACCCGCATCCGGCGCAGGTAGTCCGAGAGGGCCCCGACATTGGGCGCAATCGACATCCGGTTGTCGTTGAGCACGACCACCAGATGGGTCCGTTCGTGGCCGGCGTGGTTGAGGGCCTCGAAGGCCATCCCTCCGGTCATCGCCCCGTCTCCGATGACCGCCACCACCTGGAAGGCTTCCCGCTTGAGGTCGCGGGCCTTAGCCATGCCCACGGCGGCCGAGATGGACGTCGAGGCGTGGCCCGTGTCGAAGTGGTCGTGGGGGCTCTCGGCTCGCCGCGGGAAGCCGGAAATACCTCCATACTGCCGGAGCGACGAAAACTCCTCCCGCCGGCCGGTGAGGAGTTTGTGGGCATAGCACTGGTGCCCGACGTCCCAGACGATCTTGTCGTACGGGCTCTGGAACACCCGGTGCAGGGCGATGGTCAACTCCACCGCGCCCAGGCTGGCACCGATGTGCCCCCCGGTGCGGGAGACGGTGTCGATGATCTCCCGACGGAGCTCTTCCGCCAGCAGCGGTAGTTTTTCGGGGGGCAAGGCCCGCACTTCGGCCGGCCCGTTGATCTGCTCAAGGAGACTCGTTCTCGGTACCTCCAGTCCCCGGTTAGTCTCTCCCGTCCCTCCGGTCGCCCGTTTTGGGGCGGGCCGGTTCGGCCAGGATGGCCCAACCAAGGCGATTCTCGAACCAATAGAGCAGCCTGCCGACGGCGTAGGTGATCGAGAAGCTGTCCGCGATGGCGACTCCCTTACCGGCGGCCTTGCCGCCGACGGTGACGGCCGCGATCAGGGCCAGGAAAACCACGCTGATCAGGGTCTCGACGAGGGTCGGCCCGGTAACCGCCAGGCGAATGAGAATAGCGGCGCCGGCGGCACCGCTGATCGTCCCGGATATATCGCCGACTACGTCGTTGCAGAAGCTGGTGACCTTCTCCGCGTTGCGGATCAGCCGGATGGACTGGGCCGCCCCGGGCATCCGCTTGGCGCCCAGGGCGTGAAAGGGCTTCTCTTCAGCCACGGCCACGGCGATGCCGATGATGTCGAAGACGATATGGAGGCCGATGATCAGGGCCAGGACGACGAAGGCCAGGATCAGGTTCAGGTGGCGCATGACGCTTTCCGAGGCCAAGGTGATCGGAATGCCCAGGGCCAACCCCAGGAGGCCGAAATGCACGCCTCGGAGCAGGTTCCGGCGCCTGGGCCCACCGTCCTTATTATTGCCCAACCGCAACATCACCCGAGCTAAAGCCGGCAACTGAAAGGCCGCCGGCGTTATTGAGCCAAGAGGAAAGATGGTAGGTGGTGACTCGACGAGTAAATGTTGTGGCTTCAGGTCCAGCAGGCTTTCCCTGGCTGCGCACCGGGGCGTCGCCGCCCGGCGGTTTCCCTTTACGGCAGTCCGGCCTCGTCGCCGAAGGCCGTGCTAGATTGCCACTAAGACCACACTGTAATCCCCGTCGCGTCTCGGTCAGAACAGCCTAGGAGTTTTCCTCGACGGTCCGTCCGTGCCTTAGCCTTTTTTGCAGACCAGGTTTCGAGCAGCTGCGGGGCTTGGCGTGGGCCCACACCGGGGCCCCGGAACCTGCCATCCGCCTGACCCGCTCAAGGCCGGCTACACTGCACACAACGCTTAACCAAAGCTTCAGCATCGCATACAGGTTCAACTCTAAGCCGTAGTGTACTGGCTAGGTGCAGGCACCACGAGCTTAGGCCTCCGCGAAGGCAGGGTCAACGCCCGCATGCCATTGCGGGTCGCCCCATCCTTCTTATCTCCCAGCAACAACCCCCGACTGGGCGTCGGAAGCCCTCACCAGGAACTTCATCGATGTGCCGAATGGCGGCTTTTTGGGCCCGCCCTAGGGCGCGGCGGCACCGACTAGGATACTGTACCACCTACCATATTTCCTTTTGGCTCAATCACACCCCAAATTAGCTGGCGTTGCCACCAGTGTTTCGGTATTTCATTATAACATGCCATAGAAACCCGGGCAAACGTGGGCCGGTCATCTGTCCAGGCGCCATGACGACCAAACGCGACCACGAGTCCGCTCCGGTCGACCTCAAAGCGGCGGATAACCACAGAAGGCCCAACCGACCCAAAAGCCGAGGATGGCGCCGACGAAAACCTCGAACGGTGTATGCCCGAGAAGCTCGCGAAGGTATTGCGGTTTCAATGGCACGTCGTGATAAAGATCGTCGACGATGCGATTGAGGATGGCCGCCTGTTTGCCGGCGGCCTGTCGGATGCCGGTGGCATCGTACATGACCACCAGCGAAAAGACCACGGCCAGGGCGAAAATCGGGCTGTCCCAGCCTTCTTTGAACGCGACGGTGGTGGCCAGCGCGCTGACGAAGGCCGTGTGGGCGCTGGGCATGCCGCCGGTCTCGACCAGCCGGCGGAAATTGATCTCCCGCCGTAGGAGGATCGGCCAGATGAACTTGATGCCCTGGGCGATGCCCCAGGAAACTAGGGATGCGATTAGCGCGGTGTTATGTAGCACTCCGATTGGTCACCCAAGGCTATTGTTCTACGCCTTTGCCCACAATAACGGGCCTTTGGGTCCTCCCTTCAACGGGTTCGACGGCCGCCCGGGGCTTCACAATCTGCCCTCGAGCCAGGTCAACTGGAGAGCTAACGGAGCGATCTTCGCCCCAATGGTTTCCAGGTCAGCCAGATTCTTTTTCGCCGCGGCCACGAAGCGTTCGGCTTCGGCTCCCGCCCCGGCCGCATCGGTCAGCCGGAGGACCCCGGTCCCTCGCCCGGCATCCTGATTTGCATCCTGAAGGTCATCGGCGATCTGGTAGACCTGCCCGAAGGCTCGGCCGAAGTCCCTCAGCCGAGCCACCGCCGCCTCGGAAGCGCCGGCCAGCAGACCGCCCATCGCTGCCGCCGCCCGAAAGAGGGCGCCGGTCTTCCTTTCGTGGATGGCCAGGAGCGTCGACGCGTTGGGCGCCGGCCGCTCGAATTCGAGGGCCTGTCCGCCGACCATGCCGAGGCTGCCGGCAGCCCGGGCCAGCTCGCCCGCGGAGGCCAGAGCGGCCGAGGCCCCGGTGCGCTCGGCCTGAACCCTTGTGGCCAGTTCGAAGGCCAGGGTCAAGAGGGCGTCGCCGGCCAGGATGGCGGTGGCTTCGTCGAAAGCCTTGTGACAGCTCGGGCGGCCGCGGCGATAGTCGTCATCATCCATGGCCGGCAGGTCGTCGTGGATCAGCGAATAGGCATGGACACACTCCATGGCGCAGGCCGACGGCATGGCCGCGTCCTCGGCGAGGCCGAAGGCTCCGGCCGACGCCAACAGGACGAAGGGCCGCAGGCGCTTCCCCGGGGCGAGGGCACTGTAGCCCATGGCCTCGTGGAGGCGACCCGGCGGGACGTCCGCCCTCGGCAGAAACCCGCTCAGGGCCTCGTCGATGCGGGCCGCAACGGGCCGGAGAATGGCCTCGAAAACGTCACCGGAGGCAGTCACCGTAGCGGCGGCCTAAGCCTGGCCGGCCGGGGCGACGCCGGGCTCTTCCGCCTTCAGGGGCCCGGTCCTCAGTTCGCCGGCCTCGCTCTGGAGGAGGATTTCGACCCGCTTCTCGGCCTCGTCGAGCTTCCCGGAGCACATCTTGGCCAGGCCGACTCCTTCCTGGAAGAGGTCGAGGGCGTCATCGAGGGTCGGGTGACCGCTCTCGAGGTCGGAGACGATCCGCTCGAGGCGCTCAATGGCCTTCTCGAAAGGCATTTCGGGGATCTTGGCCTTCTTCAACGGGGTCCCTCCTCGCCTTCGACGGGCTCGGCATAGGCCCAGAGGTCGTAAGATCCGCCCGGCTTCGCGGGCCGGGCGGGCCCGGCCTCTCGCTCCCCGCCGTCCCTGGTCTCCTCAACCCGGCAGACGATCTCCCCGCGGTGGAGGATGACCTCCACCAGGCCGGCCACGGCCAGCTCGCGCGAATCGCGGACCACCCGCCCATCGGGCCAGGTCCGGGTGATGCTGTAGCCCCGGGCCAGGGTGGCCAGGGGCGATAGGGCGTCGAGCCGAGCGACGACGTGGTCGCGGTCGGCCCGCTTGTAATCGAGGACATGGCGGGCGGTCTGGACCATCAGCCGAACCTGCCGGGTGAGGTCTTCGCGGGCCCGGGCCAGGCGGTCCTGCGGACGGCGGAGGACCGAACGCTGGCTGAGCCGTTCCAGGACCCGCCGCTTGGCCTCGAGGTGCGCGCGCAGCCCGGACCTCAGGTGCGACCGCAGGATGCGAAGCCTGGAGTCCAGCTCGCGTTGATCGGGGAAGACCATTTCCGCGGCGTTGGACGGGGTGGCCGCCCGCTTGTCGGCGACAAAGTCGGCGATGGTCATATCGGTCTCATGGCCGATCCCGGTGACCACCGGTCTGGCCGAGTCGTAGATGGCCCTGGCCACGCCCTCATCGTTGAAGGCCCAAAGCTCCTCGAGGGAGCCCCCGCCGCGGGCGAGGATAATCACCTCGACCTCCGGCAGCAGGTTGGCCAGCCGAATGGCCCGGATGATCTCCGGCGGGGCCTGCCCGCCCTGGACCTGCGTCGGCACCACCGTCAGCCAGGCGTTGGGGAAGCGTTTCCCGGCGACCTTGATGATGTCCCGCAGGGCGGCGGCGGCCGGTGAGGTGACCACGGCCACCCGCATCGGCAAGAACGGGATCGGGCGCTTGCGGGCCACGTCGAAGAAGCCCTCGGCGGCCAGCTTCTTCTTGAGGTCTTCGAAGGCCTGGTGCAGGCCGCCCAACCCGTCGGGTTGCAGCAACTCCACATAGAGCTGGTATGATCCGTCCCGCTCGTAGACCCCGACCGCCCCACCGGCGATCACCTGCATCCCGTTCTGCGGATGATAGGGCAACTTCTCCACCCACCGCCGGAACATGACGCACTTGATCTGGCAGGTCTCGTCACGGGTCGAATAGGGCTGATCACCTTCGACGGCTCGGTCCTTCAGGGTGAAGTAGGCGTGTCCCGAGGGATACAGTTTGAAGTTGGAGACTTCGCCCCGCACCAAGACGCTCCGCAACCACGGAGCCCCTTCGATGAGGCTCTTGATCCGGGAGGTCAGGTCCCTGACCGTCAGCACCGGGGCTTCCGGAATGGGCAGACTCATGGGCTCGCTCCCCCCGCCTAGCATTTCGCCCACGGCCGGCCGATAACCTGCCCTCCGGAGGGCCCTTTCGCTCTCGCCTGCTTCAATCGAGGTCCTCCGCATACTCCTCCAGCCGCTTCAAACCCTCGCTGAAAGCCTTCGGCGCGCCACCGAAGCCGATCCGGAAGCGCCCCTCGACGCCGTAGACCGCGCCCGGTAGCAGCAGCGTGTTGGCCCGCTCGACGAGCCCCCGGCAGAAGGTCCGCGAGTCGACGCGGGCCGAATAGGCCGGGAAGGCCGTCACGCCGCCCTTCGGCGGGACCCACGAAAGCTTGTCCGGGTGGCGGGCGACGACCGCCCGAAAGGCCTCGCGGTTAGTCCGAGCGACGGACATCTTCCGGGCCAGCAAGGTCTCCCGGTGCTTGAGGGCGATGGCCGCCAGGAACTCACTGGGCGCCGCCCCACAAAGGGCCATGTAGTCGTGCATCTCGGCGCAGGCCTCAAGGACGGCGTGGTCGCGGGTGGCGATCCAGCCCGCGCGGAGGCCGCCCAGCCCGAAAGGTTTGGTCAGGTCGCCGATGCTGACGGCCCGTTCTGAGAGGTCGGCCGCCGGCGGCAGGACGTCTGTTGGGTCATAGATCAGGCCGCGGTAGACCTCGTCGGAGATGAGACGAGCCCCGGCCGCCTCGGCCATGGCCAGGATCCCCGCCTGTTCATCGCGGGTCAGGATGGCTCCGGTCGGGTTATGCGGGTGGTTGATCACCACCGCCTTGACCCCGCCCTTGTCGAGCAGGCCGGCCAGTTCGTCAAGGTCGGGCCGCCACTGGTTCTCCGGCCGCAGCGGCCAGTCGAGGACCTCCGCCCCGGCGGCCCGGGCCACCTCGGCCAGGGATTGGTAGTTCGGGTTCTCGACAATCAGCCGGTCGCCCGGCCCAGTGATCGTGTTCATCAGGATGAAGATGGCCTCGGCCGCACCCAGGGTGGCCTGAACGTCGTCGGGCCCGATCCGATCGTACCAGGAAGCGACGGCCTCGCGATAGGCCGCGGTGCCCCCGGTCTCGATGTAGTCCAGGGACAGCCCCAGGTAGGTCTGGCGGGCTTCCGGTCCGGCCAAAGCGAGGAGCTCAGCGGTGTTCGTGGCGGCGGCGCAACTGGCCGAGATGTGGTGCTCCACCCGGAATTCGTACTGGTCGAACCATCGTTCCAGAGCAAACGGGGCCAGCCTCATCAGTCGCCCTCCTCGAGGATCTCGATTTCGACCCCGTCCGGGTCGCGGAAGAAGGCGATGGCCGGGGCGCCAATGGCGTCCTGCGGCGGCGGGTCGCGGTGGAAGTCGACCCCCATCTCCCTGAGCTGTGCGGCGGCTTTCCAGACGTCGCCGACGACCAATCCAATGTGTCTCAGCCGGCCGGTCGGATCGGCCGGGTTGAAGTAGAGCTCAAGCTCGGTCCCTTCGGTGTCCAACCCGGGCGGCTTCAGGCCGACCAGGACGGCCCCGCCAGGCAGGGCTACCCGACGCCCGGCCGAAAACCCGAGCTTCGTAGTGTAGAACTCGACCGCCCGGTCGAGGTCCGATACGCCGATGCAGATGTGTCCGATACCGGTGATCATCGTCAAGACCCCCTTGTCATTTAGAATTGGGGCTTTCGAGTAGGTTGTTCGAGAAAGGGTGCCGCGAGCCCTCCTTCGGCATCATCCGACCGAAAGGTTCGGAAGGGAAATATGAACCCGCCCGGGTCTTGCCGTGACCCGCGGCTCAGACCCGGGCGGGACGTATTGGGGACCGCCGGCCTCCCGGCCGTGTGTTCCAGGAGCAGGAACGCCGCCCATGACCGTCTCACCGGTCGGCGCTCAGACGTGGGCCTGAAACCAGATGCTGAGGCTGGTGGTCAGGCCGGTGATCAGCGACGCGTATTGGATCTTGGCGTACTTCGTGAACCGGCCGGGGACGAAGAAGAACTGGCTCGTCGGCAGGATCGTCTGGGACATGACAGTCGGGTCGGTCGAGTAGGTGAGGTCGTCGGCGCTCAGCATCAGGCGGCCGACGGCGCTGTTCAAGGCCCCCGAGTTGATGACCGTGAAGGTCAGGTCGGTTAACTCGAGGACGTTCCGGCTGACCGTGTCCTTGAACGTCGTGTCGCCGGTGTCGGCCACATTGACCAGCGTGTCCGTCGTCGCCCGGTCCTGCAGCGTAGCGGCCGTCAGGAGGCTGGCCGCCGTCAGGTTGGAGACCTGGGTCAAGAGGCTCGTCGCCGTCAGGTTGGAGACCTGGGCGAGCAGGCTGGCGGGTGTGGGGTTCGACACCTGAACCAGCAGGCTGGCCGGAGTCAGGTTGGACATCTGAGCCAACAGGCTGGCCGCCGTCAGGTTGGAGACCTGGGTCACAAGGCTGGCCGCCGTCAGATTGGAGACTTGGGCCAAGAGCTGAGAAGCCGTCTCGCTGAAGACTTTGAAGTTTGGCACACTGCTCCCCCCTTTCCACCGCAAGATGGGTTCCTGTCTACAATATGCGACCTTGACCATCTTGCCACCAATTGAGGAAAGACCTTCCGGACGGTGACCGGTCTGGCCATCTAGCCATAAACTGGATGTAGCCGAAACAGAGCGTTTCTCGCCTTGGGGGGGGTCTTGGTGGACAGCCCGCTGGAGGGCCGCCTGTCGCTGTGCCTGATCACCCGGGACGAAGAGGACTTCCTGCCCAATTGCCTGGCCAGTGTCCAGGGGGTGGTCGAGGAGATTGCCATCGTCGACACCGGTTCCAAGGACCGTACGGTGGAGATCGCTCGCCGTCTGGGGGCCGTTGTGCGGAGCCTGACCTGGACGGACGACTTCGCCGCCGCTCGAAACGCCTCCCTCGACATGGCCACCGGGGAGTGGATTCTGGTCCTCGACGCTGACGAGGAACTGCATCGTGACGACCGGGCGAGACTGCGCAGCCTGCTGACCGGCCGGGAAGCGGAAGCCTACCTGGTTCAGATCCTCAACTATATCGGTGAACCAAGCCATCCTGATGTTGAGATCTCGGCCAGCCTGCGTCTCTTTCGCAACCGCAAGGAGTATCGCTTCAGCGGCGTTCTGCATGAGCAGGTCGGCGAGAACATCCTCAAGGTCCGGCCGGGAACGAACTTCGCGTCTTCCGGACTGCGGATTCACCACTACGGCTACTTGTCCGGGTTGCGGAGGTCCGAATCCGGCCAACGCAACCTCAACCTCGCCCTGGCGCAGGTGGAGAAGAGCCCCAACGACGCCTTCGTGCGGTTCAACCTGGGCGTCGAGTACATGAGATTCGACCGATACGCCGACGCCCTGCCGCACCTTGAACTGGCTCGGACGCTTATGCCGCGCGGGGCGATGTGGGGCTGCAAGTTGGTGAAGACCGTGGTGTTGTGCCTGATGAAGCTCGACCGCTGGGACGAGGCCATGACCCTCGTTGAAACCGGGCTCGCCGAGTACCCGGACTTCACCGACCTGGTCTATCAGGAGGGGGTCGTTCACCAGCACCAGGGGAGGCTCGCCCGGGCGGCGGGTTGCTTCTACCAGTGCGTGGCGATGGGCCCTCCCCCGGTCCCTCCATATGGCGCCGTCGAAGAAGGCCTGGCCACCTTCAAGGCCCACTATGGTCTCGGCCAGGTCTATGAAGCGATGGGCCGCCAGCACCAGGCGGTCAAGGCCTACCAGGATGCGTTCGCCGGCCATCCAAACTGGTTTCTGCCTCTGTACCGCATCGGTTCGATCCTCTTGACCCAGGGCGGGGCGGCCATGGCCCGGGCGTATCTGGAGCGATTTCTCGATTCGACCCGGCCCGAGCATCTCCTCATCCTGGCCGACATCTTCTGCCTGGCCGGCGGATACGACACCGCCCTTTCGTACCTGGGACTCGCCACTCAGAACGGTCCGGTCACCCCTCAGGTCCATTACCTTCGAGGCGTCTGCTTTCTTCGGACGGGACGGCACGGGGCGGCCGGCGCCGAGTTGGGCGAGGTTCCCGAGGATAGCCCGTACTTTCAGCAGGCCGCGCTCGGCCTCTGTTTCTGCTATTGGTCCGAGGACCGCCTCGACGAGGCCCGCTCAGTCCTGAGGAAAATGAGGGCCGACGACCGAACCTATCTCGCCCTGGCCGGGATGTTCCGGCAAGAAGCGGCGGCCATTTTGAGAGAAGGCCTGGAACGTTTCCCGGCCGCTCAGCTTCTGCACAAGGCCCTCGCCGAATTAGGGGACGGAGGGGTCACGGTTGACCGAGCCCAGACCTGAACCGGACAGCGAGCCGAAGCTATCCCTGTGCATGATCGTTCGGAACGAAGCGGCCGCCGTCGGCCGTTGCCTTCTCAGCGTGGAAGCACTGGTGGATGAGGTCATCATCGTCGACACGGGCTCGGACGACAGAACGATCGAGCTATGCAGGGGCCACGGGGCGATGGTCCACGGCCTTCCTTGGCAGGACGACTTCAGCGCGGCCAGGAACTTCGGATTGGAGAAGGCCGGCGGAGATTGGATCCTGGTCCTTGATGCCGACGACGAGTTGGCCGCCGGTGATCGGCCAAAGGTCCGGGGGCTCATCGGCGGTCGAGGGGTCGACGCCTACATCTTCAGGACCCTCAGCTACCTTGGGGACGAGCCCGGTGAGGGCGCGGTCGTCTGCCCGCACGTCCGGCTCTTTCGGAACCGGGCTGGTCTCCGTTACGTCGGCCGAACCCATGAACGACTGGACCTCCCGGCCGGCACTCGCCTGGCCTACCGGGACATCACCGTCCTGCATTACGGCTATCTCAGGCCGGTCGTCCGCCGGCAGGACAAGGTCCGTCGTAACCTCCGAATCTGCCAGGCCGTGGTCCAGGCCGACCCGGGCGATGCCTTTGCCCACTTCAACCTGGGCACGGAGTACATTCGTGCCGGCCATTACCTCAAGGGCCTGGCCAGCCTTCGGCAGGCCCATCGGCTCGGCGGCGTCGATCCCGGATGGGCCCCTGAACTCGCCCGGAAACTGAGCTTGTACCTGATCAGGCTCGGCCGTCACCGGGAAGCCGACGCCCTGCTGACTCGAAGCCTCGAAGCCTATCCGGACTACACGGACCTGGTCTTTCTCCGGGCCACGCTCCACCAGGAAACAAGGGACTATGCCCAAGCGGCGGGGGAGTTCAGCCGGTGCCTGCGGATGGGGGAAGCTCCCCCGGAATACACCAGCGATCTGGGAGTGGGCACGTTCAAAGCCGCCTTCGGCCTCGGCCATGCTCATCGGGCGATGGGGAACCACCTCCGGGCGGCGGCGGCCTACCGCCTCGTCCTCAAGCTGAACCCAAGTTCCGAGCTCGCCCTGCCCTTCCTGATCGAAGCCCTGGCCGAAGCCAAAGACCCGGACCGCGCCTTGGAGGACTTGAAGAGGCTCCTCGCGTCGACCCCGCCGGTCCTCCTGGCGCTGGCCCGGGCCTTTGCCGATAATGGTTTTTACCGGCAGGCCCTGGATTGCCTGGCCGACATCAAGGGCGCACAGCCCCACGACGGGCACCCGGGCGCCGCCCGCGCCCCGGCAAGGCCGTCGATCGCTCTTCTCAGGGGGCTCTGTCTTCTCGGGCTCCGGCAGCCGGAAGCGGCCGGGGTCGCGCTTCTTGAAGTGCGGAGCGATTCCCCCGATTACCCTCAGGCCGCTGTGGGCCTGTGTCTGTGCGCCTGGGTCTTGAATCGACCCGCCCAGGCGGCCGGTCTCTTGACCCGGCTGGGGCAGCTCGAAAGACGGGAGCCGGGGAGTCTGGTTGGGGGACGCGGCGGGCTGGCCGCCCTGCGGCGTTTCAACCGCATGCTGCTGGACCGGGGGAGGTCCGCCGCCCGGCGGCGGGAGAAGCCACCCCCAGGTCAGAAACAGCCCGCCCCTGCCGGTCATCGCCGGGAGGCCCTTCTTAACCTGGCCGAAAAGCTCATCGAGCTGGGTCGCCCGGATCAGGCCCGGCTGGCGTTCAGACTGGTCTCTCCGGGGGGCCGCGACCTAGAGGCGGCCACGAGAGTCGGCCGGTCCTTGCTGCGCTATGGCTATGTCGCCCTGGCCCGCGAGCAGCTCAACCG
Source organism: Bacillota bacterium (assembly GCA_036504675.1). Classification (NCBI taxonomy): domain Bacteria; kingdom Bacillati; phylum Bacillota; species Bacillota bacterium. The sequence goes on from DASXUT010000016.1 coordinate 20,213, forward strand.
AGTCGGGGGTAGACGCAAACCGTCCGGCAAAGGTCGCCTCGATTTCCTCCGGGTGTTGGCGACGGTCGAGCTCAAGACCGGGCACCTCAGCCGGGCGGCCAGGCTCTACCGGCTCATCCTCACCGTGGACCCGCGGGACTTAGGGGCTTACTCCGGCCTGGCCGAGGCCCTTGAGTCCCAGTCCAAAAGGCTGATCGGCCCGGTCGGCCCGGTCGCCTACGGGGACAAGGCCCCCGGTAACGAGGGGAGGGATCAGGGATGGAAGGACCGCCTCGTCTGACCCTGTGCCTGATCGCCCGCGATGAGGAGGATCTCCTGGCGAGGTGCCTCACGAGCGTCCGAGGGGTGGCCGATGAAATCGTCTTCGTCGATACGGGTTCGACCGACCGTACATCGGAGATCGCGCGTTCATTCGGGGCCCGGGTCTTCACCTTCCCGTGGACCGGATCGTTCGCCGAGGCCCGCAATTTCTCTTTGGATCAAGCCCGGGGACAGTGGATCCTGGTCCTCGACGCGGACGAAGAGCTTCAGGCCGACGATCGAGAAAAGCTTCTCGCCCTGGTCAAGCGGGCTGAGACGGCCGCCGAAGCCGGGCCGGAAGGGTACTTCCTGGTCACCATCAGCTACACCGGGGACGTGCCGGGGGACGAAGGCGAGGTCGACCTCCGTCTGTCACTCTTTCGCAACCGGTCCAGGTATCGCTACCGCGGGGCGATTCACGAGGATATCGCCGACAGCATCAGGGGGGCCTCGGGGTCGGCCGAAGGACGCGCCTCAGACGTCGCCTTGGGGATAGCCGACATCCGCATCCTGCACTACGGATACCTGACTCCGAGGTGGCTCGGCAAGCAGAAGAGCCGCCGTAATACGGCGGCCTTGCGGTCCGAACTGGCGTTGACCCCCGACGATCCGTTTCTCCATTACAGCCTGGGTGCGGAACTCGTGCCCCTCCAAGACTACGACGGTGCGCTGCGTGAGTTTGAAGTCGCGCGAACCCGGTGGACGTGCGAGGCGCCTCAGTATCCCGACCTCGTGAAGAAGATCGCCACCTGCTGGATGGCCAAAGCGGACTATTGGCGCGGTCGCGAGGTTCTGAGACTCGGGGTCGGAATGTATCCCGACTTCACGGATCTTTGGTACCTGTTGGGGTGGGCTGAACTCCTGACGAGGAACTACCGCGGCAGCGTCGACTGTTACCGGCGGTGCCTGGAACTGGGTCCCCCGCCCCCCCGGTACAGCTCCTCCTTCGGGGTCGGCGGGGTCTTCGCCCATTACGGTTTGGCGCAAGTGAGCCTGGCCCGGGCCACCGAAGTGCTGAGGGCCGGGGTGAGCGCCCGGCCGGCCTCCGCCGCCCTGGCGACCGCCCTGCGTCGGGCTCGTTCACTGCTTCTTGCGGGCGGTTACCATGAAGCTCAGGACTCGGCCCTGACGAGCCACATTGCCGCCGGAAAGGCCGTGCCTCCTGGACAGCTCGTCGAGGGCCAGTAGAAGGACCTCCGCTCGATCGTCCAGGTCGCCCAACGTCTCGGACACCCCGACCGCCTCGAAGCCCGCTTCCGTCAGGGTCTCAACGAACGTCTTCTTGGTGAAGAAACGCAGGTGCCCTCGACGCGGGAGGGGGGAGGAGTAGCGCCACGTACCCTGCAACAGCCCGGCGATGGTGCTGAGGTGGGCGACGTTCGACACGGTGGCGACCAGCACTCCGTCCGTCGCCAGCCATCCGTCAACCCTCGCCAGTAGTCGCCAGGGATCCGCCGCGCGCTCAAAGACTCCGTCGGCCACGACCACATCGAAGGACTCGGGCACGTAAGGGAGGGAAACCGCGGCCGGATCGCCCACCGCCACCTGGTCCAGGCTGCGGGCGGCCACCGAGGCGAGGGCTGGGCCGGCTTCGATGCCGCAAACCCGGCCCACCCCTCGACGCTTGAGCTCAAGACCCAGGGCGCCGGCTCCGCACCTGAGGTCCAGCACCTGCCGGGCACCGGCGGGGACGGCGTCGGCAATCGGTTGGCGAAGGTAGGCCACGGTGGCGTCGTCGGTGGCCCACTTGCCGCAAAAGTACTTGGCGTTTCGTCCCAGGACCTCGGCGTAGGCCTGCCCGCGGCCCAGCGTCACCCCGCCAAAGTGGTGAATGAAGGTGTCCCCGGCGATACGGAGCCCGAACCCCGCCTGAACGACCCGCAGACTGAAGTCATCGTCCTCGAAGTTCCCGGGGGTGAACGACTCGTCGAAGTACCCGACCCGCCCCAGCACCTCGCGGCGGAGGAGGAGACCACCGCCCCCCAGCCGCACGGTCGGGCGCCACTTCGTCTCATCCGGACGGTTGAAGGTCTCGGCGAATCGTTCCATCGATTCCAGCGAGTCGTAGGCGGCGTCGACCCGCTGAAGCCCCGAGATCATGTTCGACGCCGGGCCGACCGCCCCAGCGCCCGTGGCCTCAAGGCAATTCAAGAGGTTGGTCAGCCACCTTGGAGTGACCACCATGTCGTTGTTCAAGAGGACGACCGCCTCGCCCGTCGCCGCTCTCAACCCTTGGTTGCAGGCCTTGGGGTAGCCCTCATTGAGGTCGTTGAGGATGACCTTCACCTCGGGCGGGAAGCCGCCGCCGCCGGCCAGAGCCGCTTCAGCTTCGGCCGCCAAGAACTCGCGGGTCCCATCGTTTGAACCGTTGTCCACCACGATGAGCTCATAGGGTTCCAGAGTGTACGCCCCGATGCTCTCCAGACACAGTCTCGTGAAAGGCAATTGGTTGTTGGTCACCACCACGATGCTTGTCTTCATGGCTTTCCTCCCCAACTATTGTATGGGGAGAACCAAGCCGCTGCGTCTTCAGGTTTGACTGCCCGGCATCGACCATCATAGAATAGAACACCCTGGTCGACCTGGTCGGCGGCGATCCCCGGCCGGGGCGGAGGATCGGGAAGAGGAGCACGGCAATGCGGGTTCTGGTCACCGGGGCAGCCGGGTTGTATGGCGTCCATACCGTGGACGCCTTGGTGAAGCACGATGACGTCGAGACGGTCTTCGGCGTCGATGACCTGTCCCGTCACTTTGATTGCCCGAATCCATTCATTCAGTCCCCGGAGCTTGGGAGGAAATTCACCTTCCATGAGGGCGACTTTCGGGCCCTCACGCCCGACCTTTTGGACCAGTGGAAGCTGGACGTGATCATCCACCTGGCGGCGCGAACCTCGATCGACGAATCGATGGAGAACCCGGACCGGTACTTCACGAACAACGAAGAGGGCACCTTCCGGCTCACCCAAAGCCTGCTCCGAACGAGACAGGCACCATTGCTGGTGTACGCCTCTTCCCCGGAGGTCTATGGGTGCCCCCGGTACGTCCCCATCGACGAGGACCATCCGATGTATCCTCGAAGCACCTATGCCGTGACGAAACTGGCGGCCGAGAAACACTGCCATGCCCTCTACGAATGGTACGGCTACCCGGTCATCGTCATCAGGAATTTCAACACCTACGGCGAGAATCAGGACACGGCCAGGTATGCGGCGGTGATTCCGAACTTCGTTCGGCACGCGCTGGCCAATCGACCGCTCGAGGTCAGCGGCGATGGTCGCCAGACGCGCGATTTCATCTATGTCGGCGACGCCGTCGCCGCCTACATCTCCGTCCTCGACCGGAAGAACCTGCTCATCGGGGAGACCTTGAACGTCGGCACCGGGCGGGAAACCTCCATCGCCGACCTCGGCGCGATCATCATCAGGATGACCGGATCATCGTCGAGGGTCGTCCGGGGCGCCTCTCGGCCGGGGGACTTGCCCCGGCTCGCGGCCGACATTTCACGCCTCACCGGCAAGACGGGATGGCGCCCCCGGATCACACTGATGGAGGGCCTCGACCGGACAATCGCTTGGTACCGCCGGGTTCTCCCGAGCGAGTGACGACCACCGCCTGGAGGGGGGCTCTGACATGCGCGCGCTGGTGACCGGCGGGGCCGGTTTCATCGGGCGGTGGGTGGTGAAACGGCTCCTGGAGTTGGGTCACACCGCCCAGGTGATCGACAACCTGAGCGGAGGCAGGGTCGAGAACCTGCACGGATTGAGGTCGGCCGATGGCCGGCCGCCCGAGTTCGTTGAAGGGGACGTGAGAGACCGGCCCTTGCTGGCCGACCTCCTGAACCGTGGCCCCGGCGTCTGCATCCACCTGGCGGCCAACATCAGCGTCCAGTCAAGCCTGGACAACCCGACCGAGGATTTCGCGGTGAACGTCGCCGGGACTCATGGGCTGCTGGAAGAGTGCCGTCGAACCGAGACGAAGCTTGTGCTGGTCAGTACGTGCATGGTCTACGCGGCCGCCGTGGGGAACATGGGCCTCAACGAGGATAGCCCGGTTCGTCCCCTCTCCCCTTACGCCGGCGGCAAATTGGCCGCGGAGTCCCTTTGCCGGGCCTATCATCAGGCCTACGGGACACCGGTCGTGATCCTCCGGCCTTTCAACACCTATGGCCCCTATCAGCGGCTTGACGGAGAAGGCGGGGTGATTCCGGTCTTCCTTCGCCGGGCCCAACTGGGGCAACCCCTGAGAGTGTACGGAGATGGCCGACAGACCAGGGACTTCCTTTATGTTGAGGACTGCGCCGACTTCATCGTTCGGGCCACGCTGAGCGACCGGGCGGTTGGCCGGGTGATCAACGGCGCCTCGGGGCTCGAGGTCAGAATACGTGACCTGGCCGAAACCATCGCCGGCCGAACCGGGGCGATCGAATATGCTCCGTCCCCACACCCCCGGAGCGAAATCGCCCGTCTCAAGGGCGACCACCGGCTGGCCGGTGAGCTCCTGGATTGGCACCCGACGGTCGGCCTATCTCACGGTCTCCGCCTGACCTCGGATTGGCTGAGGCAGAACGTCGGAGGGTGATTCGGTTGGAGGGTGATTCGGTTGGAGGTGGCGCTCGTCACCGGAGGGGCGGGGCTTCTGGGCAGTCACCTCGGCAGAGCCTTGCCGGCAGGCGGTTTCCTTCCCCACCTGACAACCCACCGAACCCGCGCCTCCGTCGCCGGTTGCCGGTCGGTCCAACTTGATCTCACCGACCGCCGGGCGGTGGAGGAGGTGGTCGCGGCGATCGCCCCAAAGGTGGTCATTCATACCGCCGCCATCACTGATGTTGACTACTGCCAGACCCACCCCAAGGAGGCCCGGCAGGTCAATGTCCGCGGCACGCGGTACCTCGCCCGAGCGGCGGCCGGCGTCGGGGCGTTCTTGATCTATGTCTCGACCGACTACGTCTTTGACGGCCGCCGCGGAGGCTACCGGGAGACCGATTACCCCAGCCCAGGCAATTGGTACGGACTCACCAAACTGGCCGGCGAGCTGGCGGCCGCAACCTGCCTTCCCGGGGCCGACCTGGCCATCGTCCGCACCACCTTCTACGGCTTGAGAGTTGATGGACGGGGCTTTTTCAACCGGTGTCTGGCCACCCTGACCGCCGGACAGGGTCTCGACGCGGCGGTCGACCTCATCTCCTCCCCGCTTCCGGTCACCGTTCTCGCTCGGGCCCTGACTGAGCTCGCCGGCAAGCGTTTGGGGGGGATTCACCACATCGCCGGGGCCCAGCGATGCAGTCGGTATGAATTCGCCCTCGCCGTCGCCAGAGTGCACGGCCTGGACGCCTCACTGGTCCGGCCTGAGTCGCGCGGGGCTGCGAGCCTCCCGGGCCCGCGCCCCCGCGACGTGTCCCTGTGCGTTTGCCGGGCCCAAGAGCGGCTGCGGGTGCCGCTGCCGACGTTGGTGAAAGGGCTGGAGGAGCTGTCGGTCGACGGCTCCGTCATCATGGAGGGACTTGGCGATGGTTCTCGATGACGACCTGTTGTCCCCGGTCAAGAGCCTCGCCGACGAACGAGGAGAAGTCCTCGAGGTCTTCCGGGGCGATCATGTCCCCATCACCGGAAAAGGTCAGGTCTACCTGACCACGGCCTTCCCGGGTTGCATCAAGGGCGGGCATTATCATCGCCGCAAGACAGAATGGTTTTGCGTGGTCGGCGGCCGGGCGGTGATCGAGCTTCAGGACGTCGGGACGGGCGCGTCCCGGGTCTTCACCCTGGACCGGCGGCGCCCGGCGGTCCTCAGGGTGCCTCCCAATACCATCCATCGGATCAGAAATCCGACCGATCAGATTCTGTCGGTCATCGCCTACATCGATGAAGTGTACAACCCGGACGACCCCGACACCTACCCCGCGGGGGCCCCCAGTGCCCCGCCCCCGACGAGGTGGGCCGTCGGCCCTCTGTTCTCATAGACTGGTAGTGCATCTAGGGATCGCCAAATAAGGCTGAATCCCCGGGGCGGCGGCAGGTGGTGCCCATGGTCGCGATCGAGGTCGCCTGCCTCGAACTGCGGCAAGTCGTCGACCAATGCGTCGTTCCGCTCAGCGGGCGCTTTGCTCTCCCCGTGCCGGTCGGCACTACCATCCACTGCGTGCCGACGCCCCTCGGCATGGTGCCCGGTACTCTGTCCATCAGCGGGCCGTTCATCTCGCCGGTCGCGGAGGGCGTCTACAGCGTTTCCTCCGAGATCAGCGCGCGCTTCAGCTTCGCCATTCAGTGTTCGCCGAGCCTGGTGATCGTGGAGGAACGGCTCAGTTTCCCTTTGGCCGTTCTCCTTAACCTCGATCGTCTGACCGGGGTCGACGTGCAGATTGAGGTGACCCTCGACGGGATCGCCTGTTTCCTCTGTCCGATCGGCCCGGGCCGTCAGCCGGGCGAGCTGCGGCCCTTGAGCCGCCTCGACGGCGAACGAGGCGGCGATCAGCTGGGTTACGCCGTAGGTCTCGGCCCTTTCGGCCCACCCGGACCAGGGAAGTTCCTGGCCGGAGCGCCATCGGCCGGACCGGGTGGGGTGGCCGACGCCGGGAGCCTGTT
>DASXUT010000017.1 GCA_036504675.1 Bacillota bacterium
CAGGCCCCCGGCTCGCGGGTCTTCGACCTGACCCTCACCGACGGTACCCCGCTCGACCTGACCAAGACCTACAAGGTCGCCACGAACAACTTCATGTTCACCGGCGGCGACAACTATCTCGCCCTCAAGGGCGGCACCAACCGCATCGACACCCAGCTGGTCATCCGCGACGAGGTCATCAAGTGGATGAAGGCCGAGACCGCGGCCGGCCACAAGATCACCTGGACGGACACCGGCCGGAGCGTCAAGGCGGCCAAGCCCTGAGGCTAAGCTGTCTTGTGACCCTGAACTATTCAAGGCGGGCAGGCCCGGAGAGTTCCGGGCCTGCTCCTTGTGTTGGGCAATACTATGCTGGTGAAGGTGCCACTTCGGAGGAGGGGCTACGGCAATGGACTCGGCGTTCGACGCCTCCCGCATCGCCTTGCGTGACTTGGAAGACCACGAGAAGGTGTTGGGAGCCTTCAAAGGCAAGACCGTCATCCTGATCGGCGGCGGCTACCCGGCCATCGAGGAGGCCGCCGACTGGGCCGAGGCCCTCGATGAGGAGTACGCCGGCGATGATGACGTTCAGGTTGTCGGGGCGGCGATCATCGGCGATGTCCTTCCCGGAGTGTCGAAGGATCAGGTCAAGTCCCGACTGAAGGATTTCGGCACGGTCCCGGTTCTGGTGGACTGGGAAGGACAGTCCTCCGAAGCCTTCGACCTCGATGGGGCGTCGAAGCCTCACGTCTTCGTGATCGACCGGGACGGGGTCCTCCGCTTCCGGACGGTCGGTGACCTGTCGGACGCCGCTCTGGCCAAGGTCAAGGGGGAAGTCGAGGCGGTCGAGTGATGTCTCTCCCCCGTCTTGTGGTCCCCCTCAGCCGAGGTGGTCGACCTCGAAGATTTCCGGCGGGAAAACGGTCGGGAACGGGGCGGCGATGAAGCCTTCGCAGAGGGTCCCGAGCTCCCGGCAGGTCGGGGGGACGGGGCAGTAGCCGAAGGCCCCGACCATCAACTGGACGCGTCCCTCGCTCTTGATGATCACCCGGATCCCCACCGTCATGCAGATGTTCGGGAAGTCTTGTTCCGGCATCGGCTGGACGCGGGCCCCGAGACAGGTGGCCGTGACCACCTCGATCTTGGGGAACATCGTCGCCGGGTCGGGCATGTACAGGAGGGTGTCCTTGTGGAAGCAGGTGTCGATGCGCTCGAAGGTGGTGGCGACGTAAGTCCGCCCGGTGGCGTCGGTGAACGTCACCGCGACCTGCGGGCAGACATCGCCGGTGATCCTCTGCAACAGGGGCTGGCCCGGGACGGCGCTGGTCTGGAGGTTCTCGATGAAGACGTTGACCACCGCGCAACTGACGATGGTGAGGGGCTGCACGGGCAGGGGGCTTTCGGGGGTCAGGCCCATGTGGCTGAGGACGATGCAGAACTCCTGGCACTCCGCGTCGGAGCAGGAATCGAAAACCTTGTCCACGTCGACGCAGACGATCTCGGTGATCGGCGGGCAGGGAGTAATCGGGGTGCAGGGGCCGGGGATGATCGCTTGGCCGTCGCTGGTGGGCCGGACTTCTTCCGGAATCGTGACTACTTCACCTCCTAGGATGGGACAGGTCACTCAGGCGGGACAGGTCGGGGCGGGGACCTCTTGACCCGATTACAGAATATGTAAGTCGCCGGTCCGGAGTGAAGCGCGTTCCGCGCCGCTGTTGGCGGAAACCGCGAGGTAGCGGCGTCCGGCCGCTGGATAACGAAGCCCGCATTATGCATCTTAATTAAGGCAGGGCCAATTTTGAAGACCAAGGGGGATGCCCCTGCCTAAAGTGAACTGCACCGTGACTCCGGCGGCGGGTTCCCGCCGAGCGCCACCGTGGACAAGCTGCAGAAGACGCCGGCCGAGAGCAAGGACGAGACCTGTTTCCAGACGTTCAAGAACGAAGGGCACTCGAGCCTGAAGTAGGGGCGTCACGTCCCCAAGAAAAAGAAGCGGGTGCGAGCCTCTCTGGCCCCACCCGCTTTCCTTGTCATCGGTTGAATTCGGTCACTTCAGCCGCTTGCCTTCCTCCAACATCGACAGGGCCTTGACGATCCGCCGCTGCCTGGTCTCTTCCTGCTTGGCCTGGTTGATCCAGTCGACGTAAGGGTCTCGAGGGCGGCGGCGTCCCGCGTGGTCTTGTTGACCACCATGTAGTGGGTGCCGTCCCCGAAGGGCATCACCGAACCGCGGTAGGGCTGGCCGTTGATGGTCCCCTTGACGGCCACGCGGGCCTTGGTCCCGAAGGCCTCGGCCACGTTGAACGGGACGACCAGGATTGTCCAGGTACCCACATCGCCTTGGCGTTGGAGCTTCGCCTGGAACTCTCGCTTCGACACCGTCGCCGCCACCTCTGCGTCCGATATTGGGGAAGCCGACGAGCGGCCCCTACTATTCCCCACCTGGTCGCCCTCACAACTCCTGACGGCTGAAGAGACGAAGAGCGACAGCCATGAAGAGGACGGTCCAGGCGAGGGTGAAGGCCAGGGGCAAGAACGGCTCGGGTAGGCTCGCCCCAGGACCCGTCTGGGTCGAGGGGAACAGGCCGGCGGCGATCTCCCCTAGCTTCCAGGGGGTCACGAGGCCACTCTTGGGGGCCCAGCGGGTCATTACCTGACCGACGAACATGAAGCCCAGGCCGATGCCGATGACCGGGCCTCGGTTGCTATAGATCGTTCCCAGCATGATGGTCAGGGCGACGTAGAAGACCGAGTTCGCGGCCAGGAGACCGATGGCGGCCAGGGAAGTGCCGAGCGGCAGGGTTTGGCCGGCCCACAGGGCGTACTGAGCATAGAACACGGCGGCCTGGGCGAGCAGGGCGATGGTCCACAAGCCGAGGGTGTTGGCGATGAACTTGGAGAGGATGAAGGCCGTCCGTGAGGCCGGCTTGGAGAGGACCCAGGCGGCCGTCCCTGACTGCCTCTCCCCGATGACGGCGTCCTGGCTGAGAACCACTGCCCCGCCGGCGATGGCCATCCCGCCGACGACGAAGAATAGGGTGGGCATCACCTGGGAGATGTCCCCGAGGCTGCTTGGATCCGAGCGGGCCTGGAGGCCGATGAGCAAAGGCATGGTGTTGGTGATGAACAGCCAGGTGACCAGCCTTCGCCACCAGGCCCGTGAGCCGAACCAGAGGCTGCATTCCTTATCGAGCAAGTTGTTGAAGCCGTTGCGCCAGCCGCGTTCCCTGACGGGCTGCAGAATGGTTTCAGCGGTCATGGTTCTCACCCTCCACGATGTTCATGAAGACTTCTTCGAGGTTTAGCTTCTTCCGGCCGAACTCGAGGACGGTGCAACCCCGCTCGGCCAGGATCACCCTGAGGAGCTGGGCCTCGGCCGAGGCCTCGTCGCTGACCTGGATCCTCCAACGCTGATGACCGTTTTCGGGAACAGCCTCGAGGGCCCTGACCCATGGCTGGCGGGAGACGGCCGCCTGCGCCTCCTTGACTTCCCCCTTGACGGCGACGGTGAAGGTAGCCTTGCCGGAGCCGGCCAGGAGTTCGTCAATGGGCGCCTGGGCGACCAGTTCACCGCGGTTGAGGATGGCCACCGTATCGCTGACCCGTTGCACGTCATCGAGGATGTGGGTTGAGTAGAAGACGGTACAGTGCTTGCGCAGGCGCTCCATCACCTCCAGGACGTCGTGGCGGCCCATCGGGTCGAGCGAGGCCGCCGGCTCGTCCAGGATGAGCAGATCCGGGTAGTTCACCTGGGCCTGAGCGATGCCGAGGCGCTGCTTCTCGCCCCCCGAAAAGCCCCTGATCGGCCGGTCGGCCTTGTCCGCCAGCCCGACCAATTCAAGGGTCTCAGCGATGCGGTCTTCGACGGCCTTGCCCGGCCCGCGATAGAAGAAACGGGCGGTGAAACGGAGAGTCTCGCGGGCCGTCATGTGCTCGTAGAAGCGCGGGTCCTGGGCGAGGTAACCGACGTGCTTGCGGATCTCGATGCTGTCACGGGTGATGTCGTGCCCGAAGACCGTGCCTCCCCCGCTCGTCGGGCGGATCAAGCCGAGAAGAAGCTTGATCGTCGTGCTCTTGCCCGCACCGTTGGGTCCGAGGAAGCCGAAGATCGAGTTCTTCGGCACCTTGAGGTCCAGGGACTCAAGGGCGTAGGCCCCTCGGTAGGCTTTGCTTAGTCCGCTGGTTTCAATGGCGTAGTGGTCGGTTTCTCCCATCTGCTGTACCTCCCTGAGGGCATTGAGAAACCCGCTGCCTTGTCGGACGCGGATTACCACGGCCGCGAGGGCAGGGGGATGTCCAGACTGAGATTCGCCAAATTAACGTATTGACCTGCCGGAAAGTTTCGAGCGGCCGCTGGGGCAGGGTTTCACCGGCAGGCGGGGAAAGATGTCGCCTGGGGGTGTTGCTTTGTGAAGGACCTCAGCCGGACCTGGGACCTGGAAACCATCTTCCCCGGCGGAAGCCGCTCACCTCAGTTAGAGGCCTACCTGACGGCCATCGAGGACGACGTCAGGGGCCTGTCCAAGAGGGTTCAGGCCGAGCCCCTGGCCGGAGCGGTCGAGTGGGCGGCCTTCCTGGATGAGGTCCAGGTGGTCATGCGCCGACTGCGCCAGTCAGGCGCCTTCGTCTCCTGCCTGAACGCTCAGGACGTCCAGGACAAGCAGGCCCGCATCGTCGGGGGTCGGGTCAAACAGCTCCAGGCCGCCTTGGCCACGGTCCTGACCCGGTTGGACCAGAGGATGCTGCAGGTCCCCCAAATCTACTGGGATGAGCTGCTGCGCAGCGAGGCCCTCCGTCCCCTGGCCTACAACCTCGACGAGCGCCGTCTGCGGGCCCGGGAGATGCTCCCGCCCGAAGAAGAGGCACTGGTCAACGACCTGTCGGTGGACGGTTACCATGCCTGGTCGGATCTGTACGACGCGACCACCGGCCGGATGACCATCCCCATCGAGGAGAACGGGCGGATCACCCGGGTCTCCCCCGGTCAAGCCCAGAACCGGCTGTACGACGACCCGGACCCCAGGGCGCGGGCGGCCGCCATGACCCGCTGGGAAGAGGCCTGGGCCGACGAGGCCGACTTCTGCGGGCTCGCCCTCAACCACCTGGCCGGATACCGGCTCAGCCTGTACCGCCATCGCGGCTGGGACTCCGTCCTGAAGGAACCCCTGCGGAACAACCGGATGTCGGCGGAGTCCCTGGAGGCCATGTGGGTGGCGGTCGAGGAAGCCCGCGAGAGGCTGGTCGCCTTCCTGGCGGCCAAGCAGAAGGTCCTCGGTCTCGACCGGCTGGGCTGGCAGGATGTCGCCTCCCCCATCGGGAAGGTCGAGCGAAGAGTGAGTTACGACGAGGCCGCGAGGTTCGTCATCGAGCAGTTCGGGCGCTTTAGCCCGCGAATGGCCGGCTTCGCCACGATCGCCTTCACCGATCGGTGGATCGAGTCCGAGGACCGGCCCGGAAAGCGGATGGGAGGCTTCTGCACGAGCTTCCCGGACAAGCGCCAGTCGCGCATCTTCGTGACCTTCTCGGGAACCCCGGCCGGCGTCGCCACCCTGGCCCACGAGTTGGGCCACGGCTTCCACCAGTGGGTGGTCAACCAGATGCCGGCCATGACCCAGCAGTACGCAATGAACGTGGCCGAGACCGCCTCGACCTTCGCCGAGATGATTGTGGCCGACGCGGCCGTCCGCAATGCGCCGAGCCCTCAGGAACGGTTGGTCCTCGTCGAGGACAAGCTCCAGCGGGCCGTCTCGCTGTTGATGAACATCCACGCCCGCTTCCTCTTCGAGACCCGCTTCTACGAGGAGCGCCGGCGCGGGATCGTCGGTGCGCAGCGACTCAACGAACTGATGGTCCAGGCCCAGAAGGACGCCTTCGGCGGGGCCCTGGACCTCTATCACCCGCACTTCTGGGCCTCGAAGCTTCACTTCTACGACACCCGGGTGCCCTTCTACAACTTCCCCTACACCTTCGGCTTCCTCTTCAGCGCCGGCGTCTACGCCAGGGCCCTCGAGGCCGGCCCCGGCTTCGAGGACCCGTATGCGGAGTTGCTCCGGGACACCGGGCGGATGCGGGTTGAGGACCTGGCCTGGCGACACTTGGGGGTCGACCTCCAGAAGCCGGAGTTCTGGCGGAAGGCGGTCGACGCGGTCCTTGGCGACCTGGGGGAGTTCCTGCGGGCGGCGGGGTGAAGATCAAGAGACGGCCCCGTCCGGGCCGTCTCCCGTCTCCTGCTTTGCGGTTTCTCCTTGGGGCTCTGGTCGGGGCTCTGGTCGGGGCTCGAGTCGGCCGCGTCGCTGAGCGGCCTACACCTCATCCAGCCGCAGCGGGACTGCCCGGGTCAGGCTTTCCTTGCGGTCGGCCATTTCGGCGGCGACCGCCTCGTTGAGGATCTGGTCGGCCAGCGTCTCGTATTCGGCGGCGAAGCCGACGGCCCGCATTAGACTCGGCCCTGATTGACCCAGGACCGACCGGATGATCCTCCTCCGCGATTCCCGGTCGACGTCTGGGTCGGTCCCTCGCTCCCCGCGCTCCCCGCGCTCCCCCCGCTCCCCCCGCTCAGCCATCCTGGCGGTCCCGGGCCGGAGAACTATCGGCCGCGGGCCCTTTCTTCTCGTCCACGGAATGATGCCCACCCTGCCCACCTCTTTCCGACTTCTCACCCCTAAGTTATCGGCGCGGGTGGGCTCTTGGTTTAGACCGTCTTAACTGGAATTTGGCTTGGTGAACTGGTGGGCGAGGCGGCACCCCGTCGGAGTGACGGCCAACCCCCCCTGGGAAGTCTCCCTCAGGGAAGCCGGCAGCGCTCGGCCGACCGCCCCCATCGCCCCGACCACCTCGTCGGCCGGGATGACGCTCTCGACCCCGGCCAGCGCCATCTCCATCGCGGCCAGGGCAATGGCGGCGGCCAGGGCGTTCCTCTTCACGCACGGCACCTCGACCAGACCGGCGACTGGGTCGCAGACCAGGCCCATCAAGCCCTTGAGGGCGATGGCCGCCGCATGCATGCACTGGGCCGGGGTCCCCCCGGACATCTGGGTCGCGCCCGCTGCGGCCATGGCCGCGGCCGAACCACACTCGGCCTGACACCCGCCCTCGGCCCCGGCCAGGCTGGCCGAGCCGGCGATGACCTGACCCACGCCGCCGGCGGCGAAGAGGGCGTCGACCAGTGCGGCGTCATCGGCCCCGGTCTTCTCCGCCACCGATAGGAGGACCCCCGGCAAGACACCGCAGGAGCCCGCGGTAGGGGCGGCGACGATCCGTCCCATGGCCGCGTTGACCTCGCTGACCGCCAGGGCCTTGACGATGGCCGAATCGAGCGGGTCGCCGACGATCAGACGGCCGTCGCGGCGCGCCTCGTCGACCCGCCTGGCGTCACCGCCGGTCAGCCCGCTCCGCGACTTGATCCCGGAAAGGCCGCGGGCCACGGCCTTCCGCATGACCTGGAGATTGATGGCCATCCGGGCGAGGAGTTCGCCTTCGGCGACCTCGCCGCTCTTGACCTCGTGCTCACGGACGACGGCGCCGATGGTCACCCGGCGCTCGGCGGCGGTGGCCGCTAGGGAGGCTAGAGTGAAGGGCTGCAATGGGCGGCACCTCCGGAAGTGGAATCGCTAACCGAGAGCCACCGGCGGCACGGACAAGGCCAGGTCGACCCCCTGGATCCGGCGGATGAGGGACATGGCCTCGGGCGAGACGGCCTGATCGAGCTCCAGGATCATCATCGCCCGGGAATGCCGGGCCTCGCGGGAAATCCGCATGGTGGCGATGTTGACCAGATCGGCGGCCAGGAGCGAGGTGGCCTTGGCGGCCACCCCCGGCTGGTCCAGATAAGACAGGATGAGGGCGTGATACTCGCCGGAGAACTGGACCTCGAACTGGTCGATCCGGGTGAGGTTGATCCGGCCGGCCCCGATGGACGAGCCGATGACGGCCGTCTCACGGCCGTCCGCGCCGGTGAGGATCATCCGGACCGTGTTCGGATGGGCGTCTGGACCCAGGTCGATCAGCGCGATCTCAATGGCCAGGCCGTCGGCGGCGGCGAGCTCCATGGCCCGGGGAATCCGCTCGTCGTCCGGCTTGAAGCCCATCAGGCCGGCCACCAAAGCCAGGTCGGTGCCGTGCCCGCGGTAGGTCTGGGCGAAGGAACCGTGCAGTCCGAGACGGGCCTTGGTCGGCCGACTGCCGACGATGGCCCGGCCGGCCAGACCGAGGCGGACCGCTCCGGCCGTGTGGGAAGAGGACGGCCCGGTCATGACCGGGCCGATGATATCAAAGACGCTACCCATATTCTCCCGGCCTCCTTGGTTCCCCATAATAGCCTATCCCGTCTGGGACTGTCAACCCAATTCAGCCGATTTGGGGCGGCGGCACTGCTGGTAGGCCGGGGGGCGGGCCGCGAAGCGGGGCTGCTGCCGCTTGTCCGTGCTGCCGCCTGTCCGTTGACGGTCCAGCGACGGCCATGGTAAGCTTGATACCAACCGCAGCTATCACAAGAGCAGGTGAATGGGGCAATGAACGGCTTCAGCGAAGAGATCACCCTGGAAGGTCACATCATTGACTCCGGGATCTTGATGAAGGCCTTCGATGTGGTCATGGACCTCGGCGGTTCCTTCGACCTCGAGGACATCCGGGTGGGGCGGAAAAAGGATGAGACCTCCTTCGCCCGGCTGCGGATCTCCGCCGGGACTGAGGAGGACCTTCACCAGATCATGTCGGCCCTGCAGGCCTATGGGGCCGGGGTGGTCTCCAACGGCGACGCTTGCGCCGAGGCGGCCCCGGGCGACGGGGTCTTGCCCGAGCACTTCTACTCGACGACCAACCTGCCGACCCAAGTCCGTCTGAACGGGCATTGGGTCGGCGTGAATGGCACTGAGATGGACCTGGTCATTGTCCTCGCCCCCGGGCGCGGCGAGGCCCGGATGGTGCCGATGGGTGAGATCAAAGAGGGCGACCCGGTCGTCGTCGGCCACGGCGGGATCAGGGTGGTCCCCCTCGAGCGCGCCCGCGAGCGCGAGGTCTTCTCGTTCATGGTCGGCGGGGCCTCTTCGGAGCGTCCCAAGCGCCTGGTCATCAAGGACATCGCCAAGCAGATGAAGGCGACCCGGGCCAAGGGCGGCAAGATCCTCGTCGTCGGGGGCCCGGCCATCATCCACACCGGCGCCGCCCCGCACTTCGCCAAGATCATCCGGGCCGGCTACGTCCAGGCCCTCTTCGGCGGCAACGCCATCGCCACCCACGACGTCGAAGCGGCCCTGTTCGGCACCTCGCTGGGGATCAACCTGAAGAACGGACAGCCGGTCGAGGGCGGGCACAGCCACCACATGTCGGCCATCAACGTGATTCGCCGAGTGGGATCACTGCGGGCGGCCGTCGACGCCGGGATTCTCCGCGAGGGAGTGGTCTTCGAATGCCTAAAAAGCGGCGTGGAGATGGTCCTGGCCGGCTCGGTCCGGGATGACGGGCCGCTCCCCGACGTCATCGTCGACATGGGTGAGGCCCAGCGCCGGATGAGGGCCGCCCTTCATGGGGTGGAGCTGACCCTGATGATCGCGACCATGCTCCACTCCATCGCCACCGGGAACATGCTCCCGGCCTCGGTCAAGACGGTCGTCGTCGACATCAACCCGGCGGTCGTCACCAAGCTCGTCGACCGTGGCACCCACCAGGCCCTCGGTCTGGTCACCGACGCCGAGCTGTTCCTGCGCGAGCTGGTCGAGGCTTTGGGGATCAGCTGAAGCGCCGACCCGGTCGAGTCGCCCGAGAGTCCTTCCCGGAGTCCTTCCCCTCCGCGCTCCCTGGTCCGACTATCCAATTATTGGACCAGACCTCGCGGAGAGAGGCCTTGCCTCCCGAGAGGTAGGACCAAGGACGAGCAGACAGGGAAAGAGAGATGGCCCTTCCCCGTCGGGAAGGACCATCTCGTTTGCTACTCAACCGCTACGTTCAGCCCGTCATCCCCGGTGGGTCAGTGCCCTCCGGGGATGACGTTCGTGGGGTCGACCACGTTCGCCACCCCCTTTCCCTTGCCGTTTGCGGGTTGGCCAACCGCAACCCCATTGTACCTCAACTGCCGCTGGGTCCGCCGCCCCGAGAACCGGTCGACTTGTTCTGTCCGCAGATGATCTTGCGAATGGAGTCATAACTCAGGTGGAACTCGGCCATCAACTGGTCGATGCCGACCCCCTGGCTGCGCCGGCGACGGATGAGCTCGTTGCGGTCGTCCAGGGCCTTCCTGGCCCCGCTCCGCTGACCCCAGGCGGCTCGCTCGTCCGCGCGCGGGATGTACAGCTGAAGCCCGGCGGCGTAACGTTGGAGAGCCTTGAGCAATCCCGGGGGGACTAATTCCGCCGCGTTGCGATAACGTTTGACCATGCCAGGCCTCCCTCGCCGTGATGGCGCCGGGACAGCAAAAAGCCACGGGGGAATCCCCCGCGACCATGTCGATCATGTCGACCTGGACTGGCCTGACCGCTGCGCTTGCGCGGCTAGGCTTTCGCCTCGGGGTGTTCCCGGCATTCCCAGCGCCTGTGCTGGTGCTGGACCATGGACTTGTGGGCGTTCCGTCCGTCTTTCATGGTCATGCCGTGACACCCCCTTTGCGCGTGGTTGGTCTTTCCGAGGCCAGAGTAACACGCCCGGGGTGGGCGGGTCAAGCCCAAGGGTAGGAGGATTCCCAGGCCGTCGGTGGAACATGACTAGAATATGCCGGGAACCAGCGAAGCCCCGCAAGTGGGGCGGGTCAGCCAAGCCCCCGGTCAACCCGCAACGTTGGAGGTCTGTCAAGTGGACATCTACGAAGCCATCGCCCAGCGCCGCAGCATCCGCAGGTTCAAGAAGAACCAGCCGGTGCCAAAGGAACTCCTGGAGAAGCTGCTCGAGGCGGCCATCAAGTCGCCCTCGGCCTGCAACCGCCAGCCGTGGCACTTCGTCGTCCTCGACGGGGCCAGGAAGGATGAGTTCATGCGGCTCTTCAACGGGGAACTTTCAAGGCAGAAGGCGGCCGGAGAGGACGTTGGCAGCGGCCCGGCGACGGCGCGGGCCATGGCCGACGCCCCAGTGATCCTTCTTGTCTACGACCCGCTGTGGCATCCCGGGGACGACCGGACGGGCGCAGCCCGTTTGAGCTACCTGATGGACACCCAGTCGGCCGGGGCGGCCATCGAGAACCTGCTGCTGGCGGCGACCGCCGAGGGGCTCGGAACGCTGTGGATCGGTGACACCTTCGAGGCCGAGGAGGCCATCGGCCGGTGGCTCGGCCGGGACGACGAGATGGTCGGGGCGGTCGCCGTCGGCTGGCCAGATCAGTCGCCGTCGCCCAGGCCGCGGAAGCCGCGGGATGAGGTCAGCGAGTGGATGGATTGAGCCGGGGGGCAAACATGCGGTACAAAGGCAGGGGCCGTGTCGGGAGCCGACAGGGCCCCTTTATCATCTCTCGACCCTAGCCTCTTGCCTTGATTGCCACCCTAGCCTGGATTCTTGCCCGTATTTCACTGTATACGGGAATGCGGCAGCCCTCTGGTACCTCCAGAGTAACGGCCAGAGCGTACCTAACAACTTCGGTCAGAGGGATAGCGTCGGACCTGCAGTTGACCTGCAACTCCAACACATCCCCGTCAACAAATGCAGCGGCTTGATGACCGGTCATTACTTCATGCTGAAGGGTCCCCTTCTGGACTCTACGAGAATCCGCCTGATCTCTTTTAACCCGCAGTATATCGTTTGCCAGCCTTTTTTCTATATCATCCCCGAAAGGGCTTAGCCATAGGGACGCTACTCTATATCCACTTTTGGCCGGATCAACTGGAGAAAGCCAGGCTAGCGTGACGCACAATGTTCGTTGTACGGCCTGTCCACTTAGGCTGGGCGGAAGCGGAACTCTATAGCGGTGGGCCTGTCCGTCCCCCAGTTCACCCCAACCAATCAGTGTAGCCCGTTGTTCAGTACAGACGGCCACTCGTTCCTGGTTTATGGCCCCATACCCCAAGAGGCAAGAAAGTGAGATCTTGTCCTGCGCCCCTAGGTGGCCAACAATGGCATCTCTCGAATCGCCCCAGTTGGCCCCATGCACAAGTAGGGCCTTGATCAAACAGGACAGATAGGGCTCGAGCGGTACAGAACTACCGGAACTGTCAGCAAGTGCCACGAGAGTGTCATGGATTTGCGCAGCGGTCCTTGTTGCGAGAGCGGCGGAGTTGCTAGTCCCGCAAGCCCTAATGGCACTGTTTGTGTCTCCAGTCGACGTCCCCGGTGACGCCACCAGTTGGCCCGGCCCGATGGTAGATCGAACAACTCTTAGGGTAGCATTCGAATGTGAAGTGCCGAGCTTCTCGGAATAGATCTGTCTACCCCCCGGGAGCATTATTTCAGGCTTAATTGACCTTCTAAAACCCGGTCCCTGCGCGTTTACTGGACTGGGTAGCGAATCGCTGGCGTATGGATCAACCCAATTGGGCACCACCTTGCCGCCGCCACCGTTCAAGTGTAGTGCTCCGACAGTCACAGCATTGATTGATTCCGCAGGCGACAGCAGACGCCGGGCCCACGCTGCCTTCTGAACAGCTGCCAATACTGCCTTCTCGAGTTTCCTTTTGTCCGAGCGTAAACTTGACAAATCAGCACGTGGGATTCCCAGATCAATCTCACTGGCGTGGTTTCCGGCACTGACAATAATCAATAACCTGTACCTAAAGGCCAGGTAGTCGATGAGCTTCGCTAGAGGACTGGGGACCCTATCGAAAAGACGTGAGGAATCGCCGATTGACATATTGACAATACGAACGTGGGGCGCGGCCGGAGGGGCCCCCCCGTCGCTCTCAAAGAGGCGCCGGACGGCCCTATGTATCACGTCAACCGCTAGGCCCGGGATCTCCTCGGTTCTCGGTCTATTGGCGAAATCCCTAGGGTTTGGCTTCATCACCGGCCTAAGGTATAGCGGGTTTCTTATGGGCTGCCCATTCTTGTCCAAGTCGCCATGGATGATTAGAGAAGCCATGCGTGTTCCGTGAACGCGTTCCTCGACTCCGTACGCTGAACTCCAGTCGTCCGGATCATCAACGACCAGCCGATTTGCCAGCAGTTTATGATTACTCATGGGAACCCCGTCCAAAAGCGCGACCACCGGATCCCCCTCCGGGGGGGGAAGCTCTTGCTCATTGCCCAGCTCAGAAATCTCTTCTAGTGCGAGAGGCGCAGTAACACATTGGGGTGCTGGCCGGAAGTGCATTACCTCATTGCACCGCAAGAGCTCAACCTCTGACAAGTTTACAATCCGCTCTACTGCCGAAGTTGGAAGGTCAGCCAACAATGCGTGGTAGCCTATCTGGGGAAGATATGCACTCTGCTGAACAACACCCTTTAGGGCTTCGATTTCCCTAGCTACGACCTTCTCTGCCCTTTCACTCGCTTCTTTGTCGTTCCTAAACCAGAGTTCAACCTCGAGGCTGAGGATTTCGTTGCCAAGTGCCTTTCTCTCAGACCATTCCTCATACAGACCCGTAGCCCTCAGTCTATCAACTGGACCCCAAGGATGTATGTCCCTTAAATGGTGAAATACGTCCCTCCACTTAGTTCTCCCTCGTTCAAGGGTTGGGTGATTCGGGTCTTTGCGGTAGGCCTCCCACAACCTGAGGAGTTGTTTTAGACCGGCGGAATTGGTCATCACCAGATAAACCAGTCCAGATAGGGCATTATCCTTATGGGTCGCATCCTGGTAAAACTCTTCGTCCGGCTGGATATCCTCCTCTTCCCACTCAGCTAGCCACTCGAGTCCCTCAATGCCGCGTACCGCCTTATAGAAATCAGCGACCCTACCAACTGTCTCAAGAACAACCACTTGCTCCGGTTCTATTACCCCTTGTAGAGTCTCCTTGAGGTGCGCGCAATGGGCTTCAAAACTTTGCTCCAGCTCCTTTATCCGGGGCGCAATCCTTTCTACCTGACGTTCAGGCGTCGGCGTGACGGGCCCCCCAAGAGGAGGGTTTTTTTTGTGTCGGTCAGCCACAGAGGCCTCCGGAAAAATGAGCAGTGGGAGCTCAGGCATGGACTGTCACCCCCTATTGTTCTTCCGGAACATACTGAGCTCTAAGCAACATGAGCTGTTCATCCACGATACGCCTGGTGTTTGAACTAGGCATTGATAGAATCTTCCTACGTAATACGCCAACCGCAAAATCCTCGATTTCTGAAAAACTCAGTCCGGTCAATTGCTTCGCGAGAGCTTGCAGATTGTGACCAAAGCTGTCGTGCTTCATCTCAAATGATCTAAGCCAAGAGACTATTTGCTCATCCGTCGGTTTCGGAAGCGATAGCTTGGCCTGGAACCTTCTCCACACAGCCTTATCAAGCAACTCGGGGTGGTTCGTAGCGGTCATTACTACGACGTGACTGGGCAGGCTATCAATCTGAAGCAAGAGGGAACTGACGACCCTCTTAATCTCCCCAGTCTCATCTTGATCGCCGCGCTCTTTGCCTAACGTATCAAACTCGTCAAAGAACAATACGCATTCCATGGTAGCAGCATAATCGAAAAGGCGGCGAAGCCGTAGGGCAGTCTCTCCTAGGTAACTCCCGATGACACCTTCATAGCGAACAGTGTAGAGTGGTAGACCTAGTTGAAAGGCTACAGCTTCCGCAAGAGAGGTTTTTCCGTTCCCCGGCGGTCCGACGAGTAATATGCGATGTCTCGGCTCTAGCCCATATGAGCGAAGCAGATCTCTTCTGTGGTATTCCTCAATAATGTCCATACAGGATTGCTTCACATCCAGCGGAAGGACAAGATCGTCTAGAGCTCGCTTGGGCATAGTCTCGTATAAGAGATGCTGGACACGATCATCTGGGGCAAGGGACTTAAGTCCGTTTTTCCCATTCGGTGTGCTTAGGTACTCGGAGAGTTGGTTGGCTAGAACGTTATGCTGCTTGCGTCTCTCCTCAGCTACTATAGCCTCTAGAGTCTTCCGAAAAAGGACTTGATCGCCCCGCGCGGCTGCCTTTGTCAGGTTCACAAGCAGATCGGCTCTAGCCATTGGAATCCCCCCATGATACCAAACGTCGTATAAGCACGGTGATCAGCTTCAGTCCGTAGGAAGCTAATGGCTGACTCGATCCTGAACCACGGGACAGACAGAACACCATACCGGTCTGGACAGAGGCTGCCGGATTGCGGGCAAGGACTGTTTCGTCCAATCACTGGACACTATGAGGCTGCTGGCTTTCCCATGAGTGGATCAATCGAATGCATCAGGACTTGTCCTTCAGCGCCGCCACCCCCGGCAGCTCCTTGCCCTCGATGAACTCCAGGGAAGCGCCGCCACCGGTGGAGATGTGGCCGATCTGGTCGGCCACGCCGGCCTTCTCGACGGCAGCGATGGAGTCGCCCCCGCCGACCACGGTGAAGGCCGTAGGGCCGGCCGCGGCCACGGCCTTGGCCACCGCCACGGTCCCGGCGGCGAAGGGCTCGACCTCGAAGACGCCCATCGGACCGTTCCAGAAGATGGTCCGGGCGGTGGCGATGGTCTCTTCGAAGCGGGCCACCGTCGCGGGGCCGATGTCGAGGGCCTTGTCGGTTGTGCCCAGGGCGTCGACGTCGACGGTCTTGCGGGGGGCCGAGGCTTCAACAGCCGGGGCGGCCACCACGTCGACGGGCAGGACCAGCTTGTCACTGGCCCGCGCCAGAAGCTCCTTGGCCAGCGTGACCTTGTCCAGCTCAACCAGGGACTGGCCGAGGTTGAGCCCCTTGGCGGCCAGGAAGGTGTTGGCCATGCCGCCGCCGACCAGCAGCTTGTCGCACTTGGCCAGAAGGTTCTCGATGATCCCGATTTTATCCGAAACCTTGGCTCCGCCGAGGATGGCCACGAAGGGCCGCTCGGGGTCGGCGAGAAGCCGCCCAAGGGCGGCCATTTCCTGCTCCATCAAAAACCCGGCCACGGCCGGAAGGTAGGCGGCGATGCCCGCGGTCGAGGCATGGGCCCGGTGGGCCGCCCCGAAGGCGTCATTGACAAAGAGGTCGGCCAAACCGGCCAGCTTCCTCGCAAACTCAGGGTCGTTTTTCTCCTCGCCTGGGTGGAAACGGACGTTCTCCAAGAGGACGACGTCGCCGGGGCCCATGGCCTGGACGGCCGCCTCGACCTCGGGGCCGACGCAGTCGTCGACCTTGGCCACCGGGGCCCCAAGGAGCTCGAACAGCCGGCGCCCGACAGCGGTCAGGCGGAACTCGTCGGCCACTTTGCCTTTGGGCCGCCCGAAGTGCGAGGCCAGGATGACCATGGCCCCCTGGTCCCGGAGGTATCTGATGGTCGGCAGGGCGGCCCGAATGCGGGTGTCGTCGGTGATCGCCCCGCGCTCATCGGTGGGGACGTTGAAGTCGACCCGGACGAAGACCCGCTTGCCGGCGACGGAGACGTCGCGGACGCTCAGCCTAGCCATCTTAAAGCCCCTTGGCGACCATCATTTCGACCAGGTCGACCAGGCGGGCCGAGTAACCCCACTCGTTGTCGTACCAGGCGACGACGCGGAGGAGGTCGTCGCCGACGACCATCGTCGAGAGGAGGTCGACCGTCGAGGACTTGTCACAACCCTTGTAGTCGCTGGAGACGAGCGGCTCTTCGGAAACGCCGAGGAATTTCCCCATCGGGCCGGCGGCGGCCTTCTTGAAGGCCTCGTTGACCTCCTCGGCGGTGACTGTGCGGGGGAGCAGGGCGACGAAGTCGACGATCGATACCGCCGGGACGGGCACCCGGAGGGAGAATCCGTTGAGCTTGCCCTTGACCTCTGGCAGGACGAGGGCCACGGCCTTGGCCGCCCCAGTGGTGGTCGGGACGATGTTTTAGGCGGCGGCGCGGGCCCGCCGGAGGTCCTTATGCGGGAAGTCCAGGATGACCTGGTCGTTGGTGTAGGCGTGGACGGTGTTCATCATTCCCTTGACCAACCCGAAGCTCTCGGTGACGACCTTGACCACCGGGGCCAGGCAGTTGGTGGTGCACGAGGCGTTGGAGATGACGTTGTGGCTGGCCGGGTCGTATTTGTCGTCGTTGACCCCCATGACGATGGTCGCGTCCTCGCCCTTGGCCGGGGCGCTGATGATGACCTTCTTGGCCCCGCCCGAGGTGATGTGGACAACGGCCTTGTCCTTCTCAGTGAAGCGGCCGGTCGACTCGATGACCACCTGCACGCCGAGGTCCTTCCACTTGATGTTGGCCGGGTCCTTCTCGGCCGTCACCTTGATCGGCCGCCCGTCGACGATGATAGCGTCGGCCGTGGCCTCGACCTTGGCGTCGAGAGTCCCGTAGGTCGAATCGTGTTTGAGCAATAGGGCAAGCGTCTTGGGGTCCGTGAGGTCGTTCACCGCCACCACCTGAATGTCCGGATTGCGCCGGGCGATCCGGAAGAACCTGCGTCCGATACTACCGAAACCATTGATCCCGACCTTGATCGTCACCAGCTGTCCCCTCCCGTAACTTTTTGAAGCTGGAACAAGGGAACCCCGAGCCCCCGACAAGCCGCTGATGGAACGTGGTCAGCGTAGATAAGAGAACCAGAACTTGAGGGCAAGCAGTCCACTCAAGACGGCGGCGCTGCCCGCGGCAGCCGCTGACCAGACCCACTCTCGCCGGACCCGCGGAAACAGGCGCCGGCCGATATAGGCCACACCGAGGCTCAGAACACCCCAAAATAGGGCCAAACGAACAGGGTTCATGGGCGTGCCTCCCCGCGAAGGGCTCCCGACCTACAACCTTCTCCTCCGCGACGACGGCTGCACCCCCATCTCGTCGCGGTACTTGGCCACCGTCCGCCGCGAGATGACGATGCCCCGACCCCCGAGCATCCGGGCGAGGGCGTCGTCGGACAGCGGGTGCCCGGGGTCCTCGGCGTCGACAAGGTCCTGGATGTACTTCTTGACTCCCTCCGAGGAGATCCCGGCCGAGGCCCCGATCTCCGTCACCCCACTGGTGAAGAAGAACTTCAACTCGAAGGTGCCCTGCGGGGTCTGGACGTACTTGTTCGAAGTCGCCCGACTGACGGTCGACTCGTGCATCCCGATGATCTCGGCTATCTGCTTGAGGCTCATCGGCCGGAGGTAGCGCAGGCCCCGGTCGAGGAACTCCCGTTGGAGCTTGACGATGGTCTCGGTGACCCGGTAGAGGGTCCGGCGGCGCTGCTCGATCGACCGGATCAGCCAGAGGGCCGAGTTGAGCTTGCTTTCCACGTACTCACGGGCCTTGACCTTTTCGCCATCGGCCCCATCGGCCTTCTTCGCCCCATGGAGGAGCTGACGGTAGTAGTTGTTGATGCCCAGGCGGGGCACGGCCGAGTCGTTGACGATGACGATGTACTCGTCCTCGACCCGTTCGATGACCACGTCCGGGACGATGTAGCGGGTGTCGTGGGGGTCGCCGAAGCGGCGGCCGGGCTTCGGGTCGAGGGTCCGGATGAAGTCGGCCGCGCCCTGGACTTCCTTGGCCGGAACGCCCAGGGCCGAGGCGATCCGGCTCAGTCGACCGGCCCCGAGATCCTCGAGGTGGCGGTCAATGATCTGAGCCGCCAGGCCCCTGACCGGCTCCTGGTCCGCGGCCAGCGGCATCCCGTCGAGCTGGATGCGGAGGCACTCGGCGAGGTCCCTGGCCCCGACCCCCGGGGGGTCGAAGGTGGTGAAAGTCCGGTGGACCCTGGCCACGTCCTCCTCGGAGACCTTCAAGGCCTTGGCCGCGTCGGCCAGCGTGGTCTGGAGGTAGCCATTGTCGTCGAGCATCCCGATGAGGTACTCGCCGATCCGGCGGTCTCCTTGGTTCAACGGGCTGAGGTGCAGCTGCAGGCGGAGATGGTCCTCCAGGGTGGGGGCTTCGGCCACGTAGTTGTCGAGAGAGCGGGTTTCCCGGTCGGGGTCCCGTTCGGGGGCCGGGACGAAGCCGAGGTCGCTACGGTCGTGGAAGTACTCCCGCCAGTCCACGTCGAAGCGGTTCTCCCCCGCCCGGGCCTCATGGGAGTCGGTCGCTGACCCAACCGGGCGGTCATCGCCGGGACGGTCGCCCGCCCGTTCGTCGCCGCGCTCGTCGCCGCGCTCGTAACCGCGCTCGTCGCCCCGATCTTCACCAGAGCGCTCATCGCCCGCCCGTTCGCCGGCGTTCCGCTCGGCCGTTTCGGCCCTCTCCGCCCCCTCACGGCTGGGGGCCATCGCTTCTTCCCTGATTTCCAGGACCGGGTTGTTCTGGACTTCCTCGGCGATAAACTCACCCAGCTCCGTTGCCGACAGTTGGAGCACTGTGATGGCCTGGCGGAGCTCTGGGGTCATGATCAGTTTTTGGGTCTGCTGTTGGATGAGCTTGGGACCGAGGTACATGCTAGCTCCCCCGAGTGGGCTGGACAAAAACCAGCCGGTCACCCGGCCCGGCCGGCTTGGGACCCCCGGCTGCTCTGGCGGGGGTGCACCCTTAAGTATTCGGCCCGAAAGGGGTTTTCCCTTGTGACCGGGCGCCGCCGGCGCTGGAATGGCCTCCCGGGAGCGCCGCAGGTTCGTTGAGTAGCTTCCCCGGCGGTCGGTTTTTGACTCGGCGCAGGGCGGGCGGCCACAAAAGGAGGAGCGGGGCCAGATGGCCCCGCCCTGATGATATGGGGGGGGAAATGCGCTTGTGGTGGGCGGCCGGACGTCGGTTCGCCCGGCCCGACCGTCTGGCCGATCTAGAGGTCGAAGTACATATGAAATTCGTAGGGGTGCGGCCGGACCCGGATCGGCTCGGACTCGGCCCGCTTGGTCTCGATCCAGGCCTGCAGGAGCGCGGGGGTGAAGACATTCCCCTGGAGGAGGAAATCGTGATCCTTCTCGAGCGCGTCGAGGGCCTCGTCGAGGGACCCCGGCACGCTCTTGACCTGCGCCTTCTTCTCCTTGGGTAACTCATAGATGTTGAAGTCCATCGGCCCGAAGCCGGCCTCGACGGGGTCGATCTTCCGCTCGATGCCGTCGATGCCGGCCATCAGCATGGCCGCCAGAGACAGGTAGGGATTGCATAGCCCGTCGGGCGGCCGAAACTCGACCCGCTTCGCCCCGGCCGATTCATGGTACATCGGGATGCGCACGGCGGCGCTCCGGTTGCGCTTGGAGAAGGCGATGTTGACCGGGGCCTCGTACCCCGGAACCAGGCGCTTGTACGAGTTGGTCGTCGGGCTGGTCAGGGCCAGGAGGGCCGGGGCGTGGGTGAGGAGCCCGCCGATGTAGTAGAGGGCGGTCAGGCTCAGCCCGGCGTAGCCCTTGACGTCGGCGAAAGTCGACCGGCCGTCCTTCCAGAGGCTCTGGTGGACGTGCATCCCGCTGCCGTTGTCGCCGAAGAGCGGCTTGGGCATGAAGGTCGCCGTCTTGCCGGCCCGGTGGGCCATGTTCCTGACGACGTACTTGAAGGTCATGATCTTATCGGCCGTGGCCTGCAGGGAATCGTACCTGAGGTCGATCTCGACCTGGGCGGCGGTGGCCACCTCATGGGTATGGGACTCGATCGTCAGCCCCAGGTCCTCCATCTGCCGGACCATCTCCGACCGCAGTTCGCAGGTGTGGTCGTGGGGCGGGGTCCGGTTGTATCCGCCCTTGGCGTGGACCTTCGAGCCGAGGTTCTTCCCCTGCCCGTTGCCGTTGCCGGTGTTCCAGGCGGCCTCTTCGGCGTCAAAAGAGTAGGAGGCGGAGTTCGGGCCGTTCTCGTAGCGAATGTCATCGAGCAAGAAGAACTCAGGCTCCGGGCCCCAATAGCTGACGTCGGCCAGGCCGGTCGAGCGCAGGTAGGACTCCGCCCGCGCGGCCGTCAACCGAGGGTCCTTGGCATACCCCCGGCCTGAGGCGGGGCCCATCCCCGGCTCGCTGATGTCGCAGATCAAGCTCAGCGTGGGCTGGGCGAAGAAGGGGTCGATGACGGCCGTCCGCGGGTCCGGGACGAGAAGCATGTCACTCTCATCGATGGTCTGGAAGCCGCGCACGCTGGAGCCGTCAAATCCGACTCCGCCGGTGAACATCTCCGGGCTCAGTTCGGACACGGACAGAGTCTTGTGTTGCCAGGCGCCGATGAGGTCGACGAACTTCAGGTCGATCAGGCGGATGTCCCGCCGCTCGGCCAGGGTCAACACGTCGTCGATGCTCTCCGGCCGCTCATCCGACCGACCGGCGAGTGACTTCTCCGCTCTCATGGACCTCGCTTCTCCTCCCTTGGCTTGGGAAAGGACCCTGTTCCCGCCGGGGCGGCGGGGGGCCTCGTCGGGCTCGCCGCCGGCCGGTCCACGACCTCGTAGAGCTCGGCCTGGTTGGACACCGGGTAGACGGATTTCAACCCCCGGACCATCGAACCGCCAGTCCGGCTCTCGTTGCGGGCGGCGATCGTGCTCATCTCGGTTGACTTGCCTGCCCTGGCCACGGCCGCTTGCTCCTGCTGGCGCAGGTAGGTCCGGACGCTGCTCAGGGTCATCCCCTTGTCGAGCATCTCCTTGACCTGCTTCAGCCGTTCCATGTCCGATCCTGAGTACAACCGTTGCTTACCAAGCGTGCGTTTGGGTTTGACCAACCCCATCTCGTCGTAGTACCGGATCTGGCGGCCGCTCAGTCCGGTCAATTCCTGGACGACTCGCATGGGGTAGGCGGGCGTACGCCGGTCGATATCCACCCGGGGTCCCTCCTTGGAAACTAATATATGTCGGGCGGGCCGTTTTGTCAACGTTATGTGAGGTTTCCTTACATCGACTTAACATGGGCGGATAAGCTGGGGGTTTATCGGAGACTGGGATGGGCATACAGGACCGTGAAGCGTCAGCGAGATCGCGGGCCACGCGGGCGGCGACCCCGGCCCACCCCGTTCGCCGGGACGACCCGTTTGGCCAAAGCCACGATCTGCGGGGCGAAGGGCAAGAGGATGACGCCGCTGACGAAGTTGAAGAAGGTATGGGCGTTGGCCACCTGCCGCGCGGGCTCAATCGCCCCCAGGGTCGAGAGAGGGGCGATCCACCGGCTGATGACCAGGAAGCCGACCGCGCCGAGGACATTGAGGAGGAGGTGGCTGACGGCCGCGCGGCGGGCCGTCAGGGACGTGCCCAGGCTCGAGAGTAGGGCGGTTACGCAGGTCCCGACATTGCTCCCGAGGACGGCCGGGAAGGCCACGAAGATGTCGATGAACCCCTGGGCGGCCAGGACTTCACACAATCCGACGACCACGGCCGAGCTCTGGACGAGGGCGGTCAGGAGGGCGCCAAAGAAGAAGGCGACCACCGGAACGGTCCCGTAGGCCGTCAGGAAGCGGCCGAACCCTGGGTGCTGGTGTAGCGGGATGAGGGCGGCCGAGACGGCGGTCAGGCCGGCGAAGATCAAACCCGCGCCGGCCACGGCCTCCCCCAGCCGCTTCTGGGACTCGCTCCGGCCGAACAACCTGATCAAAGCCCCGACGAGGATGGCCAGGTATGAAAAGCCGCCCACTCGGAAGGCGATGAGTTGGGCGGTGATGGTTGTCCCGAGATTGGCCCCCATGATCACCCCGACGGCCTGCTCCAAAGTCATCGCGCCGGCGTCGACCAGGCCAACGACCATGACCGTCACGGCGGTGCTGCTCTGTACGAGGGCCGTGACGACGGTCCCGGCGGCGACCCCCCGGGTCAGGGTGCCGGCGAGGACCTGGATGACCGGCTTCAGCCGTTCGGCGGCCACCTTCTCGAGTCCGTCGCGCATGGTGGCCAGACCGAAGAGGAAGAGGCCGAGCCCGCCGGTCAGGGCCAGCCAGGATTGGCTGTCCAAAGCGGTGGGAGAGGAGCCTCCTTTAGCTACCCCACACTGAGGTGACGGGCGACGACGTTGACCTCGAGGACGTTGAGGGCGGTCATGTACTCGACCACCTCCTTCACCTGGCGCTGGGCGTGGCGGAGGACGTCCTCGATCGGCGGGCCGTACTGGACCGAGGTGTCGATGTTGATGACCACCCCGTCGAGGTTGGATTCAACGTGGCACTTGGTGATCCTGGTGATGCCGGGGCAGAGCTTGCAGGCCTTGGCGGCAATGGTCATGACCACGACGTCCTCGATGGTGAAGCGCCCCAGAGACGAGAAGGTCGGGCGGACGACGGACTTCTCGAAGCTCACCGGGGTCTCGCGGGCCGCCCGATTGCGGGCGAACAGCTTCAGCGGGTCGACCATGTATCCCGAAAAGGTCTTCTTGACTTCCAGGGTGGGGACGGGGATGACGTGCTTGCCCTGTTCCCGACGGATGCGCTTGGCCCTTCGGATCTGGCCGGGGGTGGCGATGTCGTCGATCTTCAGGATCTTCTGGGGCTCCGGCAGGCTGAGGGTCTGGGCGATCCGCCTGACCATCTCGTCGGAGGTCCCGAGGATGAGGAGACTGGTCGGGTCGATCTCTCGGATCTTGTCGCGGACCTCGATGACGTGGTCCGGGTCGATGAACAGGGCCCGCTTGGCCGCGCCGACCTTGGTCTCCTCGCGCTTGGCCGACTGGCCGGCGAGGATCTTGCTCTCCTGGATGAGCAGGCCGTCATCGATGATTAGATCGATATCGTAATCGTAGGCCACCAGTTGGGCGTGGTGACTCTTGCCCGTCCCGGCCGGTCCCACGAGGGCGTAAACCTCCAAGCGGTAACCCCCCTTAGCCTAGGCATAAGTATATTCGGCCCGGTGGAGCGTTATCCTGCCCGGATGGTTTGTCCTGCTGGGGCCGTGTGGGTCGCGGCGGCGCCGACCGACTGAGCAGCGTCGGGCGACCCTGTCAACTATGCGTCATTTCCCTGACCAGGGACAAACACAAAAGGCCCCACCCCGCCATAGGATGCTACCGGTCAGAGCGGGAGGGATCGCGGGTGTGTGGGATCACGGGTTGGGTTGATTTCGGGAGGGACCTCACCGAGCAGCGTCCGGTGATCGAGGCCATGGGAGCGACCATGGCTCATCGCGGCCCGGACGCCTCGGGGAGCTGGGTCTCGCCGCGGGCCGGTTTGGCCCACCGCCGCCTGGTCGTCGTCGACCCGGAGGGCGGGGCGCAGCCGATGGTCAGGCGGCGCGGCGAGCGGACCTATGTCATGGTCTACAACGGAGAGCTTTACAACACCGAGGACGTCCGGAGGGAATTGGCCGTCAGGGGTTGTACTTTCGAGGGCTACAGTGACACCGAGGTCCTCCTCCTGGCCTTCATCGAGTGGGGGCCGGAGTGCCTCGGGAAGGTCAACGGGATCTTCGCCTTCGGGGTCTGGAGCGAGGCCGACCAGTCGCTCTTCCTGGCCCGCGACCGCCTCGGGGTGAAACCGCTCTTCTATGCGGAGCGCGGCCGGGCCTTCCTCTTCGCCTCGGAGATGAAGGGCATCTTGCGCAACCCGGCCTTCGAGCCGGCCATCGGGGCCGATGGCCTGGCCGAGGTGATGTGCGTCGGGCCGGCCAGGACGCCCGGGTTCGGGGTCTTTCGCGGGATGAAGGAACTCAGGCCGGGACGCTACCTCACTTACGACCGGCGGGGCACCTGCGTCCGTCGTTACTGGGGCCTGGAGAGCCGACCCCACGAGGACGACCTGCCAACCACCTTGGCCAAGGTCCGCGGGCTGTTCGACGACACGGTCGTCCGCCAATTGGTCTCCGACGTCCCGGTCTGCACCCTGCTCTCGGGAGGGCTCGATTCGAGCGCGGTGACGGCCACCGTCGCCGGGACCTACCGGGGCGACCACCATGGTCCGCTGGACACCTACTCGATTGATTACGCCGGCAACGATCACCACTTCAAGGCCAACGAGTATCAGCCGGACGCCGACGGGCCCTGGGTCCGCCGGGTCTCCGAGCTGTTCGGGACGACCCATCACTACGTCACCATCGACACGCCGGAGCTGGTCGCCGCCCTCAAGGACTCGGTCCGGGCCAACGACCTGCCCGGCTTCGCCGACGTCGACGCCTCCCTGCTTCTCTTCTGTCGCCAGGTGAAGCGGGGGGCGACGGTGGCCCTCTCCGGCGAGGCCGCCGATGAGGTTTGGGGTGGCTACCCGTGGTTCAGAAACCCCGAGGCCCTGGGGGCCCGGACCTTCCCCTGGGCCCGCGCGACCGCGGTCCGGGCCGGGCTCCTGGCCCCGGACGTGGCCGCCTGGGTGAGGCCGGTCGAGTACGTCGCCCGCCGCTATGCGGAGGCTCTCGAGGAGGTTCCCCGACTGCCGGGCGAGGACCCGGCCGCCACCCGCCTGCGCGAGGTCTTCTACCTCAACATCACCCGCTTCATGCCGACCCTCCTCGACCGCAAGGACCGGATGAGCATGGCCAGCGGCCTCGAGGTCCGCGTCCCCTACTGTGATCACCGGCTGGTCGAGTACGCCTGGAACATCCCGCCGGCCTTGAAGTTCTACGACGGGCGCGAAAAGGGGCTCCTCCGCCGGGCCGTCCTGGGCCTCTTGCCCGAGGACGTCGTCTACCGGAAGAAGAGCCCCTATCCAAAGACCCACAATCCATCCTACCTGGCGGCCACCAAGGCCTGGCTGCAAGACGTGCTGGGTGACCCGGCTTCGCCCCTGCGGCCGCTGATCGACTTGAAGAAGGTGCGGGAAGTCGTGGCCACCGACGGCACGTCCTTCGGGACCAGTTGGTTCGGGCAGCTCATGGGCGGGCCGCAACTCTTCGCCTACCTGGCCCAGGTTGACTATTGGATGAGGGAGTACAAAGTCAGGGTTGGGTAGGCGGGAGGGTGCCTACGCCCTGTATTCGTACCAGCCCCGCCCGGTCTTCCGACCGAACTGCCCCTTGGCGACCTTCTCGACGATGAGCGGGCTGGGCTTCTCCTTGGGGTCGCCGGTCTCGATGTAGCGCTCCATGGCGATGTCGTAGTGAAGGTCGATGCCGGTCAGGTCCATCAACCGGAAGGGGCCCATCGGGTGGCCGAGGGCCTTCTGGACGGCCGTGTCGATGTCCTCGGGCGAGGCCACCCGCATCTCGGCCAGCCACATGGCCTCGTTCATGAGGGCGAGGAGAATGCGGTTGACCAGGAAGCCGTAGACCTCCTTCTTCAGCAGGACCGGCGTCTTGCCCATCTTCCTGGCCACATCTATCGTCAGGCCGGCGGTCTCGTCCGAGACGCGCGGTCCCTGGACCACCTCGACCAGCTCCATGACCAGGGCCGGGTTGAAGAAGTGCAGGTTAACCACCTTGTCCGGCCGCTTCGTCACGTCGGCGATCTTCGAGCCGACGATGAAGGAGCTGTTGGTGGCCAGCACGACCTCGGGCCGGCAGATCCGATCGAGCTCGGCGAAGACTTGCCGCTTGAGCTCGATCCGTTCGAGGATGGCCTCGATGACGAAGTCGGCTCCTTCCGCCGCCTTGGCCAGGTCCGCGGTGTGACTGATCCGCTGGGCCGCCCCCTTGGCCTGTTCCTCGGTGAGGCGACCTTTCTTGACCCGCCCGGGCAGGTACTCGGCGGTGAAGGCGACCGCCTTGGCCACCATCTCCTCCTTGACGTCCATGTTGACGACCTCGAAGCCGTGGATGGCCGCGTTGAGGGCGATCTGAGAGCCCATGTTGCCGCAGCCCAGGACGCAGACCTTCTTGATCTCCTCGATCCGCATCGGCGAAGACCTCCTCGGTTGGTTCTTCGGATTGGATGAGCGGCGGCAGCCGTGGGCCTCGGGACGTTCGCTGGCCGTCGCGCTCTATGGCGAATATTTCGCCACAGCGGGGCTTTCCCCTTTCGTTGCCCTTGCCCGGTTCTTTACATAATGTTAATCTTCGCCCGCCCTGCTCTGCGCCATAATAGTGGTGGCAAAGGCGACGAACTTCTCTACTCTCACACCCTCCCGGAAAGACCGCCCTGGGGCGGTTTTTCCGTCTCCGGGTCTAAGGAGCTGACCGATTTGAGGCTGATCAATCTGGTTACCCGCCGTCGTCTGCTCGTCGGCGTCTTGACGGTCCTGGTCGCCGGGTCGACCGTCTGGGCCTGGGCGGCGGCAACCGGGCGTGGTCCATCGACAGTCGGCCGAGGGGCGGTGGCTGGGAGCTCGGCCACTCCGACTGAGACCGCTTCCCCCGGGGACGTTCCCGCCCGGACGATCAACATTCTCTTCATGGGGGTCGACCAACGAACCGGCGACGTCGGCGCGGTGACACGTTGATTTTGATGAGCCTGAATCCGACCCTCAAAGACGTCCGCCTATTGGACATCCCCCGCGATACCCGGGCCGAGCTCCCCGGCCACGGAGTCGACAAGATCAACGCGGCCTATGCCTTGGGCGGCGCGGCCCTGGCCAAAGCGAGCGTCAGCAAGCTCCTCGGCGTGCCGATCGACTACTACGTCAAGATCGACCTGACCGGGGCGGCCAAGCTGATTGACATCCTCGGCGGCGTCGACCTGACCATTGACCGGCCGATGGACTACGATGACCCGGCCCAGGACCTCCACATTCACCTCTCACCCGAGCCCCAGCATCTCGACGGAGAGCAGGCCATGGGGTTCGTCCGTTGGCGGTCGGACGGCCTCGGCGACATCGGACGGATCAGCCGCCAGCAGCAATTCATCAAGGCCATCGCCGCTCAGGTGATGACCCCGGCGGTCCTGCCGAGGATCCCGGCCCTCATCGCCAAAGCGCGGAAGTCGGTCACCACCGACATCCCCCTCGGCCTGCAGGTGTCGATGGTCATGTCCGGCTACAACTCATACCAGAATGGGCTGACCACCGAGACCCTGCCGGGCACGGCCCAGTACATCGACAACCTTGGCTATTGGGTGCCCGACCAGGGAGCAATAGCCGACCTCATGGCCGAGTGGTCCAATTCGGCTCAAGCGAGGTCCTGAGGATCGCTTGCCAAGTCGCCAAAGAGGAAGCCCAGGAAACGGGCAATCCCGTGCTCCTGGGCTTCTTCATCTTCCTTAGCGGTTTGATGCTCGGGGTCTAAGGCCGCCCAGTCCACTCGGGGATCCGAGGAATCGGCCGGCGTCTTGATAGAAGTTCATGATCCCCCGGCAGATGGCTTGAGCCAGGGAGCGCTGAAAGTCTGGGTTCGTCAGCCGTTTCTCATTGGACGGGGTCGATAGGAATGGGCGAGGTCGCCGGCTGCTCCGCCCATGGCAAGAGCGGCCTTGATCTTGGCGTGGAGTGCTTCCAGGTTGACCGGCTTGGTGATGTAGTCATCGCCGCCGCTCTCGAGGCCCAGGACTTGCTCCATGTCGCCGGCCCTGGCCGATAGAAAGAGCACCGGCACCGACGAGTGGCGGCGGATGGCCCGGGTCAAGTGGAAGCCGTCTTGAAAGGGGAGGTTCACGTCCATCAGCACCAGGTGCGGTTGCTGTTCAAGAAAGGTCCGCTCCACTCGGGTGAAGTCGGCCACCCTTGCGACGTCGTAGCCGTACATGGCCAGATCCTCGCGATGGCGCCGACGATGGTTGCGTCGTCTTCGACCAGCATGATGCGGTTGGTCATCGTATTCCCCGCTGACCAGTCAACATTTTGACGACCGGGGCGGATGACCTGCCGAGGCCCAGCGTGAATGGGCTTATCGTGGCCGGAGCCGCGGGAGACCGGGGCCTCCTCGCCTGACGTCGCTGCCCCTCTCTCCCTCCCCCCGCACCATTCCCCCTGTCCGCCCGTACAATGTTGGGCGGGTGACCCATGGGGAAACGGGCGTCCGGCCCGGTCGGAGCGGGGACGGCCACCTGTCGGAACCGAGGCGGCTCAGGCCGCACGCTGTC
>DASXUT010000018.1 GCA_036504675.1 Bacillota bacterium
CGCTCCGCTCCTCGGCTTCTCACTCCCCACCGATGGGATGCGGAAGAACATCGCCGGCGGCAACCAGGGCAAGATGCCGGCCCCGCCCAACCTGTCTGCCCCCTCGATGCGCTCGTGGCTCGAGGCTCTCCCCAAGGGACACGGCCGGGCGGCGGCCTTCGAGACCCGGCTGCGCCTTTCGCCCGGCGGGGCCACGGGGGCTATCGAGCGGGGCCTGGCCCGGGCCGGGTACAGCCCCGTCGCCAAGGCGGCCCGGTTCATCGTCAAGGGCACCTATGGGCCGCTCCGCGACGGCGAGTTGGAGCGGGCCAGGCGATGGGGAGCCGAGCTGGCAAAGGCCGTCAAATAGGCGGCGATACCGACGGAAAACAAAAGGGAGAGGGCTCAGCCCCTCTCCCTTTTCTACACCTCGGCGGCCCCTAGGGCATCTGCGGGAATGGTCAGGCGCTCATCTTCGGCCTCGGCAACAATCCCGCCTTCTCGACGATCTCGGGGACCTTCTCCTCCCAGCCGACGGCCATCAGGTGGACGCCGCGGACGCCCTCGATCTTGCGGACCCGCTGGATCATCTCGACGGCCAGGTCGACGCCGGCGGCGGCCTGGTCGGCGGCGCCCTTGATCCGGGCGATCAAGTCGTCGGGGACGATCATCCCGGGGACCGTCTTCATGTACTCCATGGCCTTGGCCGACTTGACCGGGATGATCCCGGCCATGATGTTGATCTTCTGGTGCAGTCCGCGCTCGCGGACGGCGGCCATGAACTTCTCGAAGCGGTCGAAGTCGAAGATGGCCTGGGTTTGGATGAAGTCGGCGCCGGCCTTGATCTTCTTCTCCAGGCGCAGGACGCGGAACTCGAAGGGGTCGGCGAAGGGGTTGGCCGCCGCGCCGATGTAGAACTTGGGCGGGATCTTGCAGTCGTCGCCGGAGAGGAACTTCTTGTCGTCGCGGAGGCCCTTGACCGCCTGGATGAGCTGGATCGAGTCGATGTCGTAGACGTTCTTGGCTGTCGGGTGGTTGCCGAAGGACTGGTGGTCGCCGGACAGGCAGAGCGTTTGCCGGATCCCCAGGCTGTATGCCCCGAGCAGGTCCGACTGCATGGCGATGCGGTTGCGGTCGCGGCAGACCATCTGCATGATCGGGTTGCCGCCCTCGGACAGGACGTGCACCGCCGCGGCGATCGACGACAGGCGGACGATGGCCGTCTGGTTGTCGGTCAGATTCTGTCCGTCGGTGGCGTCCTTGAGCAGCCTGGCGTTCTCCTTGATGCCCTTGGACGAGGCGCTCTTGGGCGGCCCGATCTCGGCCGTGACGACAAACTCGCCCTGGGCGAAGAGTCGTTCCAACCGGCTCTCGGTCTTGAAGGGGGACGAGGCCGCCTCCTTGGCGGCCGCAACCGCGGGAGCCTTCTGAGCCCCGGGTGCCTTCTCCGCTTCGGCGACGCTCATAGTCTGACATCCTCCCTTACGACCTTGCGCGGCCCGCCGTCACGCGACTTGGACCAATCCTTGACCGGTTGCATGTCAAGCATGAGGTCGAGGCGATCCATCTTCTTGAGCCGCTCGTAGATGAGGGCCCAGGCGCAATCGACGTCGGTGCCGACCTCGCACTTGCCGTCATGCGAGCCGCCGCAGGGGCCGTTCATGAGGCTCTTGGAGCAGCGGATGACCGGGCAGACCCCGCCGGTCAGGTGCAGGATGCACTCGCCGCAGAGCCCGCACTTCTCGGTCCAGACGCCCTGTTCGACGGCACCGCCGGCGAACTTGGTGTTCAGCCCGGGGACCACCCAGATCGGGTACTTCTCGGCCACGTACTGGACGCCGACGCCGCAAGCCATCGAGAGGATCAGGTCGACCCCCTCGAGCTGCTTCTCGAGTTCGGCGACGTACTCCGGCTCGCACTGGCGCTGGAGCATGGCGGTGACGATCTTGGTGTCATGCCCCTCGTTCTCCCACTTCAGCCGGAGGGCCGAGGCGAGGATCTCGACTTCCTTCTCGCCGCCGGCCATGCAGACCGTGACGCACTCGCGGCACCCGACGATCATCAGCTTCTTGGCGTCCCGGACCAGCCGATCGATCTCGGCCAGGGTCTTCTGTTCGGCGACGATCATTTGTGCTCGCCCCCTTGCCCGGCGGCCGCGGCCTCGAACTTCGGCGCCTTGTGGATCGTCCCGCGGCGCACGTTGATCGGGCTCGGCCCGAGCTTCTTGATCCGTTCGGTCATCTCCCGGGCGATCTCGGCGAAGCGCGGCCCCATCGACCCCGACAGGTTGAACATCTCCAGGCGTTGCCCGCCGATGCCAACCTGGTCGAGGAGCTTCTTGATGGCGTTGACCCGCTTTTTGGCCCGGAAGTTCCCCTTCAGGAAGTGACAGTCGCCCTCCATGCACCCGGCCACGTAGACCCCGTCGGCCCCGTTCTCGAAGGCCTCCAGGAGCAGCATGGGGTCGGTCTTGCCGGAGCACGGGAGCTCGATGACCCGAACGTTGGCCGGGTACTGGAGGCGCATCGACCCGGCCAGGTCGGCCGCCGAGTAGGCGCAGTAGTAACAGCAGAAGGCGATGATCTTGGGCTCGAAGCCCTCGACCGGCTCGGTGGCGCCGACGGGCTTCGGCTCCGCGGCCGCGGCGGCGCCCTTCTTTTCGTCCATCAGTCTGACACCTCCGCCAGGCCGCCGATCTTGGCCAGGATCTGTTCGTCCTTGTAGTGCTGAAGCTGGATGGCCTTGGCCGGGCACTCGCCGGCGCAGGTCCCGCAACCCTGGCACTGGACCGAGTTGATCTCCGCCTTACCCCGTTCATTGATCAGCGGCACGCTGAACGGGCAGACCCGGACACAGGTAAGGCAGGCGGCACATTTCTCCTCCTCGACCTTGGCGACCACGCCGCCCACCGACAGCTCGGTCTTGGAGAGGAAGGCCAGGGCCCGGGCCACGGCGCCCTGGGCTTGATAGATGGCCTCGTCGACGAACTTGGGCGAATGGGCCGCCCCGCAGAGGAAGATGCCCTGCGAGGGGAAGTCCATCGGCATCAGCTTGATGTGGGTCTCGAGGAAGAAGCCGTCCTCGTTGACCGGGACCTTGAGCATCGTCCCTAGCTCGCGGACGCCCTCGGCCGGAGCCGTCCCGGTGGCCAGGACCAGGAGGTCGGTGTCGATCTCGATCGGTCGCCCGGTGGCTCCGTCGCGGACGCGCACGACGAGCCGGCCGCCCGGGCCGCCCTGTCCACCCTGCCCTTCCCCGCCTCTGACGACCGCCTCCGGTTTGGCCTCCTCGTCCCACTGGACGAAGGTGACGCCTTTCTCTCGCGCTTCGCGGTAGTACTGTTCCAGGAACCCGTAGGTCCGGACGTCGCGGTAGAGGATGTAGACCTCGGCCTCCGGGTTCTTCTCCTTGACGATGATCGCGTTCCGCACCGACTGGCCGCAGCAGGTGCGGCTACAGTATTTGTGAGTCTCGTCGCGGGACCCGACGCATTGCAGGAAGACCACCCGCCGGGCCGCGGTGACCACCCGCTCGCCGGCGGCCAGGGCCTGCTCGAACTCGGCCCGGGTGACCACCCGCGGGTCGCGGCCATAGAGGTACTCGGTGGGCTGGTACTCGCGGGCGCCGACGGCGACGATGGCCACGCCGTGCTCGACCACGTGGTTCCTGGCCAGCTCCGACCCGGGGCCGGTGCGCTGCCTGATGGTCGTGGTGAAATGCCCGGCGTGCCCGCCGAAGTCGGTCACCTCGGCGTTCTTGAAGACGTGGATCTTCGGTTCGGAGTCGACCCGCCGGAGCAGGTCATCGAGGACCCGGCTCATCTCGCCGCGGTTCATCGTGTAACGGATCTCCCGCAGGTGGCCGCCCAGGACGTCCTCCCGCTCGACCAGGAAGGACTCGAAGCCCTGCTCGGCCAGGGACAGGGCGGCCGTGAGGCCGGCCGGCCCACCTCCGATGACCAGGGCCTTCTGGGTGACCGGCACCATCGAGAGGTGGAGGGGCTCGAGCTTGCGGGCCTTGCCCACGCCCATCCGGACGAGGTCGAGGGCCTTCTCGGTGGCCATCTCCGGGACGTCGCGGTGGACCCACGAGGCCTGGTCGCGGATGTTGGCCATCTCGAAGAGGAACTGGTTCAGGCCGGCCTCCCGCAGGGCCTCGCGGAAAAGAGGCTGGTGGGTCCGGATGGTGCACGAGGCGACCAGGACCCGGTTCAACTTGAGCTCGTCGATCTTCTCGCGGATGTTCTTCAGGCTGTCCTGGGAGCAGGTGTAGATGGTCTCCTGGACGTAGGCCACGTCCTTGAGGCCCTTGGCGAACTCGACCACCCTCGGGACGTCGACGATGGAGGCGATGTTGATCCCGCAACGGCAGATGAACACGCCGACGCGGGGCGGCTCGCCGGAGACGTCGCGCTCCTTGGGGTAGACCTTGGGGACGACCATCGTCCCGCGGGCCTCGGCCAGGAAGCCGGCCGCCTTGGCCGCCGCGGCGCTGGCGTTCATGACCGTCTCGGGGATGTCGCGCGGCCCCTGGAAGCAGCCGGCGACGAAGACGCCCTCCCGGGTGGTCTGGGTCGGGTCGTAGTCC
This sequence comes from Bacillota bacterium, assembly GCA_036504675.1. Lineage (NCBI taxonomy): Bacteria > Bacillati > Bacillota > Bacillota bacterium. Next base: position 4,567 of record DASXUT010000018.1, read on the forward strand.
CCGATCCGGGCGTAGCCGTACTCGTTGAGCTCGATGCCGACCACGTCGGCCAGGCCCCTGGCGTCCGGCGGGCGGACCCCGACGGCCAGGACGACCAGGTCGAACTCCTCCTCGACCTGTTTCCCCTCGGCCGTGTAGCGCAGGCGGAGGTTCCCCGACAGCGGATCCTCCTTGACCGAGGAGATCATGCTCCGGATGTAGCGGACGCCGTAGTCGTTCTTGGCCGAATCGACGTAACGGTCGAAGTTCTTGCCGAAGGCCCTCATGTCGATGAAGAAGATGGTCGCCTCGATCGACTTGTCGTGCTCGCGGGCGATGATCGCCTCTTTGGTCGAGTACATGCAGCAGATGGACGAGCAGTACTCGGCCCCCTCCGAGGCGTCGCGTGAGCCGACGCACTGGATGAAGGCGATCCGCTTCGGGTGGTGACCGTCGGACCGGCGCAGGACCGCGCCCTTGGTCGGCCCGGAGGCCGACAAGAGGCGTTCGAATTCAATGGAGGTCATCACGTTGGGGTAGTATCCGTAGCCGTACTCGCCCTTCAGGCGGGCGTCGAACAGGCGGTAGCCGGGGGTCAGGACGACTGCCCCGACCGGCAGGTCGACGGTCCGGGCGACGTCCTCGTGGTGGATGGCCTTCTTCTGGCAGGCCTTGACGCACTGGAGGCACTCCGAACAGAGACCGCAGTTGAGGCAGCGGGCGGCCTCGGCCATCGCCTCCTCGCGGGTGAAACCCAGGAGGACCTCGCGGAAGTCTCTGACCCGCTCGGCCGCCGGGGTCTGCCCCTGGACGCGGCGGCGGTCGACGAGGACCGGCCCGTGCTTGGGCGGGTCGATGTTCGGTCCGCGTTCGAGGGTCCGACCCTCGGCGAGGTCGGCGCCATTCAGGTAGCGGTCGATGGAGATGGCCGCCTCATGGCCGGAGGCGACGGCCTCGACGACCGAAGCCGGACCGCGAACGGCGTCGCCGGCGGCGAAGAGGCCGGGGGCGCCGGTGGCCTTGGTCAGCTTGTCGGCGACGATCAGACCGCGCTCGACCTTGACCCCGAGGTCCGTGGTGATCAGTGAAAGGTCGGTCGCCTGACCGATGGCCAGGATGATCGTGTCACAGGCGAAGGGCTCCTCAGTGCCCTCATGGAAGGTCGGGTTGAACCGCCTGTTCTCGTCGAAGACCGACTTGACCTTGATCAGTTCCATCCCGACGATCCGACCGTCGCGGGTCAGGACGCGCCTTGGGCCCCGGGACGGGTGGAGGACGACGCCCTCGTCGACGGCCTCGAGGATCTCCCATTGGTGGGCGGGCATCTCGTGGCGGGCTTCGAGCGAGGCGCAGTGGACTTCAGCCGCGCCCAGGCGGAGGGCGGTGCGGGCGGCGTCGATGGCCACGTTGCCGCCGCCGATGATCAGGACCTTGCCCCTGACTTCCGGGGCCGGACGCGCCTGGCCGGACGCGTCCACGGTGCCCGCCAGAGCGGCGTCGCGCAGGAAATCGAGGCCCCAGAGGACCCCCTTGGCGTCGCTCCCCTCCAGCGGGATGCGCCGCGAGAGCTGGGTCCCGACGGCCACCAGGACGGCCCTGTAGCCCTGTTCCTGGAGCTGCTTGATAGTGATGTCCCGGCCGACCCGGACCCCGCCGCGGAACTCGACCCCGCGGAGGATGAACTCGGTCTCCCGGTCGACGGTGTCGAGGCCCAGGCGGTATCGGGGGATGCCGGCCCGGAGGAGCCCGCCGGGCCGGTCGAGGGCGTCGAAGACGGTCGCCGCGTAGCCCATCGCCCGCAGGTCCCTGGCCGCCGTCAGGCCGGCCGGACCGGCGCCGATGACGGCGATCTTCTCGGCCCGGGTCACCGGCGGCAGCTCCGGCTGGGCCTTGACGAAGTCGTCCCAGCCGAAGTCGGAGGCCGCCCGCTTGAGGGTGGCGATGGCGATGGGGTCGTCGTGGTCGGCCCGGTTGCACTCGGTCTCGCAGGGATGGTGACAGATGCGGCCGCAGACGCCCGGGAACGGCATCGCCCGCATGACCACCTCGACCGCCTCGGCGAACTTGCCCTTGGCCACCATCTGCGCGTAGCCCTGGGCGTTGGTGTCGGCCGGGCAGGTGTTCCGGCAGGGCGGGGTGCCCGCCTTCTCGATCAGGTACTTGTTGGGGACGGCCTGCGGGAACATCTTGTGGATAGCCTTCTGCCGGTCCATCTGGATGTTGAAGGGGTTGGGCAACTCGACCGGGCAGACGGCCTCGCACTCGCCGCAGGCGGTGCACTCGTCGACGTCGACGTAACGGGCCTTCTCCAGGACCTTGGCGGTGAAATGGCCCGGCTCGCCCTCGAGACCGACGAGGTCCGAGACGGTGTGGATGTGGATGTTCGGATGGCTCTGACAGTCGGTCATCTTCGGGCCGAGGAGGCACATGGCGCAGTCGTTGGTCGGGAAGGTCTTGTCGAGCTGGACCATCTTGCCGCCGATGGAGGGGTCGCTGGTCACCAGGTGGACCAGGTAGCCGGCGTTGGCCAGGTCGATCGAGGACTGCATGCCGGCGATGCCGCCGCCGAGGACGAGGACCGCGCCGGTCTTCTGGTCGACCGTCGCGCCGGTTGCCTTCGCCTCATGGATGTCGATGGCGCTCATGCCGTCCCCACCTTTCCCGCCGGCAGGAAGGCCTTGACCGCCGGCCGCGAGTCGGTCAGGTGCCGGCCGACCCAGGCCGAAGCCCGGTCGAGGCCCATGGCCAGCCCGAGGAGCTCGGTCATGAAGTAGACCGGCACCGGGTCCTTGGCCAGTTCGGGGATTTCCGACTGGCGGTAGTCGAGGTTGGCGTGGCACATCGGGCAGGCCGTGACGATCGCCCCGGCCCCGGCTTCCCGGGCGGCGACGATGATCCGCTTGGCCAGTTCCTTGAGGATCTCCGGGCGGCTCAAGGCCAGGCTGGCCCCGCAGCACTCGGTCTTCCAGGACCACCGGACGACCTCGGCCCCGGCCGCTTCCATCACCTTGTCGAGGGCGACCGGTTGCTCCGGATCCTCGAAGGCGACGGCCTCAGCCGGACGGGTCAGGAGGCACCCATAGTAGGTGGCCACCTTCAGCCCACGCAGCGGCCTGATGGCTCGGCGCCTGATTTCGGCCAGGTTCTCCGGCCGGGCCAGCAGCTCCAGAGTGGAGACGACCCTGACCCCGCCGCCGTACTTGGCCCCCATGATCCCCTCAAGCGAGGCGTTGACCTCGGCCGCTTCCCGGCCGCCCCGGCGGACGGCGTGGTCGGCCTTGCGGAGGCTATTGTAGCAGGCGGCGCAGGCCATGAACAGCTCGCTCAGGCCCTGCTTCTCGGCCAGAACCAGGTTGCGGACGGGCAGGGCGAGGGCCAGGTAGTGGTCGGTGGCATGGGCCGAGCTGGCCCCGCAACAGTTCCAGTCGTCCATCTCCTCGAGCTCGTAGCCGAGGGCGGCGAAGACGGCGCGGGTCGACTCGTCGTATTCGACGGCCGTCGAGTGGAGGGAGCAGCCGGGGTAGAAAGCGAGCTTCTTCAATGCTTCTCCCTCGCCTTCGCGAAGATCTTGCGGATCTCGCCGATCCGCCGGACCCGCTCGGGGATGTACTTGAGCTTCCCCTTCTTGACCATGTTCAGCCCGAGGCCCACGTGCTCGACCAGGGCCCGGGTCTTGCCGACGTAGAGGGCGATCATCCCCAGCTCGTAGGAGCGCCCGAAGAGACGCAGGGTGTAGAGGAACGATTCGTGGAAGGCCTTGACGTGCGTATCCGGCCCCTTGGGGGCGGCGACCTCGCGCGACAGAGCGGCGATGGCCGGCGGACTGGCCGGCGCCGGCGCCGGCGCGCCCGAGCCGGCCCGAAGGGCCATCTCCCGCAGGGTGTCCATCACCTGACCAGCGTCGATCTCGTTGGGGCACCGCGCCTGGCAGGTCTTGCAACAGGTGCAGACCCACAGGCTGTTGGCCTTGAAGACCTCTTCCTTGGCTCCCAGCTGGATCAGGCGGATGACCTCATGCGGCAAGAGGTCCATGGCAAAGCCGAGGGGGCAGCCGCTCGAGCACTTCTTGCACTGGTAGCAAAGGCTGATCGGCTGGCCGCTGGCGCCTTGGACCTCTCGCAGAAAGGAAACGCTCGGCGCAAGAGCCACGGACATGACGAGTCAAACCACCTTTCGTGGCCGAACGGGCCGTGCCGTTAGTCCGTATGCTGCTGCGTCGGGGGTGCGATTGGATGGAGACGGGTGGATCGACGGTTGTGGGCTGAGGGCTGCATGCGCGCGTGGGCTGCGGGCCGTGGGCCTGCACGCGTGCGCGGGGGCCTTGGCTCAGTGGCCCTTGAAGACCTTGAGGTACGAGTCGGCGTAGATTTCCTTGTTCAGCAGGATCCGGGCCGTGGCGATGGCGTCCATCAGGGCGTCGTCGCAGACGTTGAGGATGGCCCCGTCGAGCCCGGCGGCCATGGCCAAGACGACGAAGGTCCGGTCGACGAGGGAGCGGTCGAGGGACTTTTGGGAAACGTTGGACAGCCCGAGGACGGTCCTCGGGGCCGGATCGGAGAGCAGCTTGGCCTGGCGAATCGTCTCCAGCACTTCGGGGGCGTGCTCCTGGGCCACGTTGACCGGGAGGATCAGGGGGTCGACGAGCAGGTTCTCCATCGGGATGTCGAACTCGGCCGCCGCGGCCACCAGCTCCATCGCCAGGGCCACGCGGTTCTCAGCGTTCTTGGGGATGCCCTTGGCGTCCATGCACAGGCCGATGATGGAGGCCCCGTACTTCTTGGCCATCGGGAAGACCCGCTCGATCTTCTTCCGCTCGGCCGGGCACGAGTTGATCAGGGCCGGGTGCTTGCACAGCTCGAGGCCGGCCTCGATGGCGTCGTAGTTGGTCGAGTCGAGGCAGAGCGGCGTGTCGGTGACTTCCTGCGCCGTCTTGACCAACCACTTCATCGCGTCGACCCGGTCGGCGGCCGCCGGACCATGGTTGATATCGAGGTAGGTGGCCCGATACTCGGTCTGCTTCTTGGCCCACTCGTGGATCGGGGCGGGATCCTTGGCAACCACGGCCTTGCCAATGTCCTTGAACATGCCGTTGATTCTCTCGCCGATGAGGATCATTGCTCGTCCTCCTTATCTCATCTGGGGGGAAAGCGCTTCGCGGCCTCTCGCTCCGCGGCCTCCGCGCTCCGGGTCCCTACTTGTTCGGGACCATCAGGTCGCCGATCAGCTTGGCGACCAATTTGACCGCCTTCGGGTTGCGCATCACCAGGATGTGCCCGCCGGCCTGCAGGAAGCTGTTGGCCGTGGCCGCCTCCCAGAGGATCGACCGCTCGGCCTGCGGACCCCAGCCCGGGAACTCGTCCTCACCGGCATTGGCTTCCTTGGCCCGCCAGGACTCGTAGCCGATGTTGCAGATCACCGGCATGGCCAGCATCCGATCCCCCTGGAGGGCGCCCAGGCGGATCCGCTCCATGATCGAGTAGGTATACTCGACGCCGTACCCCAGCGCCCCCACGGACGGGTCGATGACGATCCGGTCGAGGGGCAGGTTCATCTCGTTGATCAGGATGTTGAGCTGCTTGCAGATGTTGATGTCAATCGGCGAGAGGGCGATGATGCTGTGCTTGTGGACCATGCACGAGGCCGTCAGGGTCTTGTAGTTGTCCTGTTCGGCCGTGCCGAGGAGGAGGTTCTCACCGGCGGCCGCTTCGGCCACCGCCGGCAGAACGGCGTTGTCCTTCTCATCGACGCCGCAGCCGACGACGATGATGGGCACGCCGACGGCCCCGAGGACCTTCTTGACGGTGGCCGAGCATTCTTCGGGCGAGTGGTTCTCCAGCTCCGGGTCGGCCCCGGCGAGCTTCAGGTAAATCAGGTCGGCGCCGGCCTCGACGCACTTGGCGGCCCACCTGGCCGGGTCGGACATGACCTCGTCCCCGAACTCGGCCTTGAGCGACGGGTTCCAATCCGGATTGCGGTCGTCGACTTCCATGGCAATGACCGGACGGTTCGGGATATCCCCTTCGAACTGAAGGAACGGCAGGGTCGAGTCGCCCCCGACGGTCACCACGCCGGTGCGGGTGCCGCCCTGGTCCTTGGTGGCGCCGATGGTCACGGTCCCCACCTTGCTCGTGTACCGTTCTCTGAGAGTCTCCACGGGCATCTCTTTGCTTTCCTCCTTCGGTCGAAAACCTTGGGGCATTGGGGGCGTTGGGGGGCCGGTTATCCGCAGGACCCTAACTGAGCTTGGGAAGCTTGTCGAGGATGGCGTTCACCGCGATCACCGCCGGGGCCTCGGCCGGCAGCTCGGAGAGGGGCCGGCCCTCCAGGTCGAACTGGGCGACCTGGGGATCGAGGGGGATCGTGCCGATCAGTCCAAGGCCGGTCTTCTCGATCTCCTCGGCCAGCGGGGCCAGGTCTCCGGCCACCTTGGTGACGATGAGGTAGGTCTCCTTGGCGTTGGTCTTGACGTCCTTCATGATCTCGCGGACCCGACCGGCCGAACGGATGCCGCGGGCCGAGGCGTCGGAGATGACGAACATGACGTCGACGTCCACGGCGATCCGGCGGGAGAGGTGTTCGAGCCCGGCCTCGTTGTCCAGGACAAGGTAGTCATAGCCCTGGGCGAGGTTGGTCAGGTGCTGACGGAGAAGGTCGTTGGGATAGCAGTAACAGCCGGACCCTTCCGGGGTGCCCATCGCCAGGAGGTCGACGTGCTCGGACTCGGCGATGGCCGACTGGAGCTTGTATTCAATGAACATGTTCTTGGTCATCCCGGCCGGAAGTGGCTTGGCGGCCTTGGTCTCCTCGATGAAGTCGGCGATGGTCTGCGGGACCGCCAGACCGAGGGCCTCGTTCAGGTTGGAGTTGGGATCGGCGTCGATGGCCAGAATCGAGCCGCGCCTGCGCTCGATCAGGCGCCGGATGAGGAGGGCGGCGAAAGTGGTCTTGCCGGTCCCGCCCTTGCCGGCGACGGCTACGGCATAAGGCATCAGGCTTGCCTCCTTGCTGGCTCAGGGGCCTTCAATCGCGCACCGACGCGAACTGGGACAGGTCGGTGTGGGGTAGGAAGAGAGCCGACATGAATTCGTCCATGTACCCCGGGTCGACGGACAGCTCCAGGTAGGTCATCTTCTTGGCGAGGTCCTCGGCCAGGCGGTAGGCGGTCTTGGACATCAGGGCGACGCGGGCGCCCTTGACCGATGAGTTCCCGATGAACAGGTACTTGCCGGGCGGGGCGTCGGGGATCATCCCGATCTCCACCGAGTCGCGGACATTGAGGTAGTTGCCGAAGGCGCCGGCGATGTAGATGCGACCGATGGCCTCGAAGTCCAGGCTCATCGACCTGAGCATCGAGCGGAAGGCGGCGTAGGCCGCCCCCTTGGCCCGGATCAGGTTCTTGACGTCGCTCTCGGTGATGACGATGTCCCGCCCGCCCTGGGTCTCGCGGCCCCAGGCCAGGACGAACTCGGGGCCGTCCGGTCCGTTGCGGCGCCGGTCGGTCGTTACGTCCTGGAACTTGCCGGCCCGGTCGATGATCCCGGCCTCGCGCAGCTTGGCCAGGGCGTCGACGAGCCCGGAGCCGCAGATGCCACGGGGGTTGTCGCCGCCGACGGTGGACAGCTTGACCTCGTAGTTCCGGGGATTGATCTTGATCCGCTGGATCGCCCCGGGGGTGGCCCGCATGCCGAAGGTGACCCCGCCTCCTTCGAAGCAGGGGCCCATCGAGCAGGAACAGGTGACGAGCCAGTCCCGGTTGCCCAGAACCATCTCGCCGTTGGTGCCGAAGTCCATGAACAGGCTGACGCCTTCGGCTTCGAACATGTCCGTGGCCAAGAGGCCGGAGACGATGTCCCCCCCGACGTAACTGGCCACGGCCGGGAAGGACAGGACCGGGGCCGCGGGGTTGATCTTCAACCCGAGGTCCTTGGCCCGCAGGATGGGGAAGGTCGTGGCCGCCGGGATGTACGGTTCAAGCCGGATGTACTTGGGGCTGAGACCGAGGAACAGGTGGGCCATGGTGGTGTTCCCGGCAGCCATCAGGTAGGTGACGTCCTCCGGCCCGAGGTCGCCCGCGGCCAGCAGGGAACCAATGAGGTCGTTGAGGGTCTCGGTGACGGCCGTTTGGAGCTGCCGGCGGCCGTCCTGGCTGTCGACCGCGTGGATGATCCGGGTGATCACGTCGTCACCGTAGCGGGCCTGACGGTTGTAGGTCCCGCGCTGTCCGACGCAGAGCCCGGTCGAGAGGTCGATCAGCTGGACCACGTTGGACGTGGTCCCGATATCGACGGCCAGCCCGTAGGCGGGCTTCGGGGACCGCCCGGGCTCGACCCGGACGATCTCGCTCTGCCCGTCGAAGTCGACGGTGGTCACGGTGACCCCCCACTCGGCCTCGCGCAGCAGGTCGGGCAGGCACCTGAGGGTCTCCAGGTCGATCCGCACGTCTTCCCGGCCGAGCTCCTGGCGTGCCCGGACCAACAGACGGGACAGGTCCGAGGCGTTCTCGGTCAGGGTCGGCGGCTCGAGCTGGACGAAGAACTTGCGGGAGAACGGCTCCAGGGGGAACCGGGTGAGCGGGTCAGTCTCATTTTCCGCCAGGATCTCACGCTTGCCGAGCTTGTCGATGACCATCTGGTGCTCGGACAGGCGCGAGGTCGCCGGGACCTCGACGACGAGGTCGTCGGTGACCAGTGTCCGGCAAGCCAGGACGTAGCCCTCGCGGCGGTACTTGGCCCCCAGGCTCCCTTGGCCGATCTGGGGCTTGCCCTCCTTGATCAGGACGGCGCACCGGCCGCAGCTGCCCTCGCCGCCGCAACCACTCCTGAGCTCCAGGCCGGCAATGGCGGCCGCCTGGTGCAGGTTGGTGCCGACGGGGACCTCGATGACGAGGTTGTCGGGGGTGAAGCGGACCTTGTACTTCCTCGACTTGTCGATCAAGGAAATCACGTCCTTGTAGGAATCGTGTTCTCTGACTCGACAGACTTGGTTGGCTCCAGGACGGCCGCGTCCTCTTCCGGTTGCCCCGGTGCTGCTAGGATGCGAACCTGGCCTTGGCAAAGCTTGGGATCCCCGCGGCCTCGCGCGGTCCGACGGCGACCTTCCAGCCCGATAGCTCGGTGAGCTTGCCGGAGAGGACGGCCACGTAGCCCGGGAGGACGCAGTTCCGGTGGTTGACCTTCTGCTCCAGGCCGGAGTTCTTGATGGCGTCGGAGATGCTCTCCGCCGAGAACTTGCCGGAAGCCCAGGAGGTCAGGACCGATGTGCCGTCGGTGTTCACCGGCAGGATGAAGGCCGGGATCTTCGAGGCGGCGACTTCGCCTTCCACCGTGTAGTAGGTCAGTGAGAAGTTGGTCGTGATGTAGACGGGCGAGTCGGGGGCGACCGCGCCGACCTCGTGGAGCTTTGGCTCCACCTGGATCGGCTTCTGCGGGTCGGTGTAGATGTTCTGCCGCCAGGTCAGGAGGGGCAGGATGTGGGCCTTCTCCGCCGTCTTGACCACGACGATGCCGGCGTACTTGCCCACGTAATAGTTGGCTTGAAGGATCTCGAGATACGGGTCGTCGGCCGACGGGAAGGCGATGGTCGGGTAACCCAGCGGGCGGAACTTCTTCTTGATCGACAGTCGCCGGATCTGGGTCAGGTCGGCCAGGACCCTGGACATCTCCCGGCTACCGGAGTCGATGACCAGGTCCTTGCAGCCGGCCGCGGCGGCCTTCTCGGCCAGAGCGGCCGCTTCCTCCAGGTTCTTCCCTCGGATGACCAGCGGGCAGGCGTGCTTCTTGGCCACTTCAAGCAGTTGGTCGAAGTTCCCGGCGGTGGCCGCGCAGAGGAGCGGCTTGGCCGCGGCGACACCGGCGGCCGCCTTGTCCATGGCCTCCGGGTCCTCGGTCATCAGGATCAGCGGGAACTTGGTGTTCGCGGCGACCTTATCGACGGCCGCCTTGAACTGATCGGCGCCGCCGCCCTCGTGCTTGACGGCGACCAGGTTGACCGTATAGTGCAGGCCGACCCGCTCGAAGTGAAGGTCGTTGATCTTGGCCAGCTTGGCCGCCAGGTCGCCCTCGGAGAGCTGGTCGGAGACCTCGACGGCCACGCCGGTTTCGTGGAAGAAGGTCTTGTCGTGGCGGAAGATGACCGTCTCGTCGCCCAGGGCCACGGCGACGTCGCCGGTCCCCACCTTGACCAGACGGATGGGCGGAGCCGAGGCCGCCCCGAGGGCTTCCTTGGCCGCGTCGGAGACGTAGGGGCAGGATTCGAGGGCCGCTTTGCCGGAAGCGAGGGCCATGGCGAAGGCCAGACAGGTCGGGGGTCCGCACTCTCCGCAGTTCTTCTTGGGCAGTTGTCTGTAGATGTCGAGACCGGTGAGACCCACTTCGGCTTGCTCCTCTCTATATGTGGTCTTGACGATCTGATGGGAGGGTTCGGGGCCGGGGATCGGGGCCGGGGATCGGGGTCCGGCGAGGTCACATGATCGGGGCCATGGTCAGGGCCGGGTGGCCCTTCTCTTCGAGGAACGGCAGGATCTGCTCGACCGTGGTCCCGACGGACTCGTCGGCGATCTTGTCGATGAAGTCCTCGCCGAGACCCGCCTCGTTGGCTCTGGCGACGAGGTCGTCGTGGAGGAAGTTCTTCAGTTCCTTCGGCATCCAGACGATCCGGCCGAGCCCGCCGTCGGCGGCGATGAACCGCCGGCTGATCAGGTAGGTCCGCCCGATCCCCATGAAGCCCGGGGTCTGCAACCCACCGCCGACCGTGCCGGCCAGGGTCGAGAAGGTCATCCCGCAGGGGGTCATCCCCTTGTGCTCGCGGGTGGTGATCATCAGCCCGTTGGCCTCGGGGAGGACCGCCATAATCGCCTCGAAGCAGCCGCACGAGGTCATCGGCTTGTCCATGAAGCTGTACAGATTGACCTCTTCGATGTTCCGGTTCGAGCCGACATAGACGGCCTCGTTGACGCTCTTCCACATCCCCTTGAGCGCGTCGAGGCACTCGCCCTTGGGAATGGGCTTGTTCGGGCCGGCCGGGTTGATCTCGAAGGAGGCCTTGCCGTCCAGCCAGGAGACCGCGCCGCAGAGGCCGACCCGCTCGGGGGCGACCACACAGAAGTGGTTCGGGGCGAAGGACTGGCAAAGGGTGCAGCTGTAAAACTCCTCGACCTTGTCGTCGGTCAGGCCGCGCATCCGGTCGTCGCGCGAGCGGTACTTGGCCCGAGCCTCGGCCAGCTTTTCATCGACGATCTTCGGGTCGGTGATGATGGTCACCTGGACCCGGTCGACGATGGCCGGGAACTCCGACTTGAACTTGGCGATCAGGATATCGCCGTAGTGCTTGAACTTGAAGCCCTTGGCCTTGGCTTCCTTGGACACGCGGAGCCAGCACAGGTCGCGCTGGGCGACGTGCCAGAGACCCTCGGCGTAGTTGACGAAGTAGTGGATCCGGCGCTCGAGGACCGACTCGAAGTCCTCCTGCATCTTGCGGCCGTAAATGTCGGCCACGATCCCCAGCGGCGAGGCGCCGCCCTCGGGGATCTCGTCGATCTCCGGCCCGACGACGGTGATCTTGCCGTCCTGGATCTCCTCCTGGCCGACCATCCGGACGAGCTCGAAGGCCGGGGCCTTGCCGCCGCCCATCTCCGCGGCGACGTCGGCCCGGCGGATGGTCTCGCCCTCGAAGGCGGGACCGAAGTTCAGCGGGATGTCGATCTTGATGTTGGTCAGCTTGATCCCGCGGAGTTCCATGGCGAAGGCGACCAGGTCATCGTAGTTGGGGTGCGACACCCACCAGTCGCTAAGCTGATCCTCCTTGGCGATCTCCTGGTCGGTGATGACCGGGAAGCCGAGGAAGATGGCCCCCATGTGGGCGGCGACCTTGACGTCGTCAATCTCGCCGAGCTGGATGACGAAGGCGCGAACCCGGCGGCGCTGATAATCGCGCATGTCCTCGCGCATCCCGGGCGGGATGCCGCCGAAGGCCAGGCCGGCCCGGAGGGCGAAGTTCACGGCGTGGACGACCTGGGTGAAGTTACCCAGCGGGAAGGCGATGTAGTCGATGCCGAGCTTGAGGTTCTCCTCGATGAGCTGTTCGATGATCTCGTCGGAGAGGAAGATCATCATCCCGGCGCCCATCAATTCGCTCACGATCTTGGCCGCGTCCTTCGAGGTCCGGGCCCTACCGACGAGGACCGCCTGGCCGGGGATGGTCCAGTCGACGAGCTTGATGCCGTAACGGCGGACGACCGGGTCGCCGAGGAAACCGGTCCACGGCTCGACCTTCGGTTCGTCCTCCTCCACGGTATGGACGGCCTCGATGATCTCGGCCGCGTAGAGGGTCGACTCGCCCCACAGGCGGGCGTTCTCGAAGGTCAGCGGCTCCTTGACCTGGGTCCGCATCCGGTTGAGGATGGGGACGAGGTCGCCCAGCTTCTGGACCTTCTCGCCGGAGAGGGCGGTGACCACGGGGAGGTAGTAGGCGGTATCGGGGTAGGCCACGGGGTGGTCCGCACCGTACAGCCGGATCGCCTTGTCCAGCAGGATTTCGGCGTACGAGAGGGCGATGATCGTCCCGTCGTAGGCCTTTTTGAACAGGTTCAGCGGAGCCGGGTGGTTCTCGTCGACGGCCCCCGCATAGATCCTTTCGAAGTCTTCAAGGGTTACAGGCATCGCCGTTCCTCCTTTCGCTCGGACCGCACCCGGCTCACCAGCTGGCGGCCAGCGGAGTGTTGAACCGCTTGGCCGCTTCGCGGTGGACGCCGAGCTTCCAGGTCCGGTACTTGAGGGCGTCGAGGAGCTTTGAGGCCGCCGCCTGCGAGTTCGTCTCGAAGATGAAGTACCCGCCGTAGACATCGTGGGCGATCTGGGTGGCCACGCCGTAGACCAGCTGCGAGCCCTCGATGTGGGGGATCACCCCGACGTGGGTCGGCAGGCCCATGGCCACCGCCCAGGAGCCGATGGAGACGGCCTTTTCGTGCATGGCCTCGGGGGCCGAGGCGACGAAGGGGACCTTCGGGACGTCCACGCCGAGCTCCTTGGCCATGAGCGTGCAGAGGTCGGCCGAGCGGGTGTTGTCGACGCAGGAGCCCTGGTGGAAGATGAGCGGCAGGCCGGTCGGCAGCTTGGCCGCCTCCTGGAGCCGCTTGAGGAACGACTTCAGACCGGGGCCGGCGTACTTCTCGACGGCCTCCTCATTGAGCAATCCGGCCTTGGCGAAAGCACCGGCGCCGCAGCCGGTGGCCAACATGAAGACGTCGTTCTTGGCCAACTCCTTGGCCACGGTCAGGTGCCCTTCATCCTGCGGCTGCTTCATGTTGTTGCAGCCGGCGAAGAGGCAGACGCCCTTGATCTCGCCCGCCTCGATGGCGTCGGTGAGGACCTTGACCGGATGTTCCGGGTCGACCGCGGCGAACAGCTCGATGAGGGCCTCGGTGGAGAAGCCGGCGATGACCTTGTTCTTCAGTTTAGGGATCGCGATCTTGGCCGGATCGCGCTGCTTGAAGCCCTCGATGGCCAGGCGGACCATCTCCTTGGCCGTCTCCAGGGCCTTCTCTTCCTTGAAGTCGACGTAGTGCGTGTTGGGGATCTTGGCCAATGGGTTGGTGGTGATGATCTTGGTGTGGAAGCATTCGGACAGGACCCGGATCGAGGGCATGATGCATTGGATGTCGACGATCATCGCGTCGAGGGCTCCGGTCATGATCGCCAGTTCCTGCGACGCCGTGTTGGTCGCCAGGTAGACGCCGCGCCTCATGAGGAGCTCGTTGCCGGTGCAGCAGATGCCGACGACGTTGACGCCCTTGGCCCCGGCCGCCTTGGCCTCGCCCTCGAGGGCGCGGGCCGCGTCGACGATGATCGAGGACAGGGTCGGGTTGTGGCCGTGGGTGGCGATGTTGACGTAGTCCGGGTTGATCGTCCCCAGGTTGGCCTCGGAGACGACCGGCTTGGGCGTGCCGAAGAGGATGTCCGAGAGGTCCGTGCCGATGTGCATGCCCGTATAGTCGGCCAGGGCGGTCTTCAGGCCGCCGAAGATCAGGTTGACCGGGTCGGCGTCCATGCCCATGGTCGTCTGGGCGAGGGCCTGGACGACCTGCTTATCGATGGCCGACGGGGCGATATTGGCGTGCTTGAATTTCTTCTGTCGCCCCTCGGTGATGGTCGTGGTCAGGAAGGTGCACGGCTCGTCGCTGTGCCGTGAGAAGTCCTCGAGGGCGGCCTCAGAGACTTCCTTGGCCAGGTCGTTGTCGGACTTGCCCTCGACGGCGATCCCGATCCGCTCGGCCACCCTGCGGAGCTTCTTCCCGTCGGTGACCTTGTAGTCCGGGGCCTTGCCCTCGGCGGCCAGGTGCAGGGTGTGAGCGATGTGCCGCCCGTGGTCGGAGTGGGATGAGGTGCCGCCGGCGATGAACCGGACGAGGTTGCGGGAGACAATGGTGAAATCAGTGGCCCCGCAGATGCCTCGTTTCTGGTTCTCGCGCCTGGGGTTGATCCGGCACGGGCCCTGAATGCAGGCCCGGCAGCACACGCCGTCCATGCCGAACCCGCATTGCGGCTGCTGGGCCTGGTAACGGTCCCAGGCCGTGGTGACACCCAGAGCTTCCGCTCTGGTCAGCATCTCGAAGCTGGCCGGGTCGGCCGTCCTGGTCTTCACGTCGACCTTGGCCTTGCCGGGCGTCTTTGCCTCTTCTGGCATCCTTTCTACCTCCCTTGGTGTTTCAATCCACGCGCCGAAAGGTGCGGCTGAGACTGGGGACTCACGACCCGACCCCGGCTTCGTCGATGAGCCGGTCGGCCAGGATGGCCACCTGATCGGCCACCGCGCCCTCGGCCGGGGTATTCCCACCTCCGTCAAGCGAAGCGTCGATGACCCCTTCGTCGAAGGGGATGATGGCCCAGAGTTCACCGGGGGCGAGAGACTCGGCCAGGAACCGTCGCTCCCGCTCACCCCGGACCTTGTTGGCGACATAATGAACCCGTCGGATGCCGACATCCTGGGCCAGCCCGCCGATGACCTTGGCCGTCCGGACGCTGATCGGCGTGGGCTCGGTGACGACGATCATCGCGTCGACCCCCCGGGCCGTGCCGCGGGTCAGGTGCTCGATGCCGGCCCCCATGTCCATCACCACGACCTCGTCGCGGTCGAGGACGAGGGCGTCGACGATGGCTTTCAGGAACGAATTCTCCCTGCAGTAGCAGGCCGAGCCGGCGGCCTTGATCCCGCCCATGCGGATGAACTTGATCCCCTCGAAGTCCAGCGAGTAGCGGTTCAGGACGTCGTCCACCTTCGGGTTCAAAGCAAGAAGAGCCCCATCGCCCATCTTCTCCGCGATGACCTCTTTGAGGTCCACCAGCGGGGCTTGGGCGCGGAGCTTTTCTTCCGGGATGCCGAGGGCGCTGCCGAGGCTGACGTCGGGGTCGGCGTCGACGGCGTAGACGGAGCGACCGCGTTCGGCCAGATGCCTGATGAGGCCGGCGGCGACGGTCGTCTTCCCCACCCCACCCTTGCCGGAAATGGCGATCTTCATCCCGTCTCACCTCCGTCAGACATCGCCTTGAGCCGCCAGAGCCCTTCTCCGGCGGCGACGATCAGGTCTTCGGTTGACAAGTAGGAGGGTGCACTTTCGTCGTAAAGGACCGAGCCGCTGGGGGGGAACTCGTCGTCCCCGAGCCAGAGGATGTAGGAAATGGGCACGCGCGGCAAGAGCGGGATGGTCAGAGCGACGTCACCAATGTCCTCCGTCCACCCACCGATGGCCCTCGCAGCCCGTTTCAGTACCTCCGGCAGCCGGGCGAAGAGGTCGATGAACGGTTGAACGACCCGCTTGGTGAAGGGAGCGACATAGATGGCGCCGCCGGGCAATTCACGGAAGGCGACCCAGCGGCCGGTCAGGGGAGCCCCGGAAGCCAGGCTCAGATAGTGAAGGCAGAGAATCCGGGCTGGTTGTGACAGCTCAGGAACAAACAGCTTGTCTGCACCGACGGGAACTAACTCGCCCTCGGGGTAGGAGAGCCGCACCGTCCTGCCGGCGAAGGGGAAAACAAAACACCCCTCGGACAGCTTGAAGACCGCACCTGAGTCCTCGGCCATCTCAGCTGGGTCGCGGGCCGCGAAGTCGGCCAGCGCCTTGCGGAGAGCCGGATCGAGGTTGATCATGTCGCCCTCCTGTTGGGGCCGGGCGGCGTCCGGGGGTGCGATTCAGCTGTATGTGGGTGTCTGGCGAAGGGGTGATCAGTGAAGCGTTGGAGTGGCGATGCTTTGAAGTTCAACTGTCCGCCGATTTAGAATCTTCTGTTTACATAACGAGCGGTTCTTTGGTACCAATTATATAATGCTGACGCTGATTCAGTCAATTATTTCGGAGTAAGTAGGATAGGGAGGGACCCAGAGGCCGATAGATCGCTGCTAAACGGCTGCGGCGGGGTTATTTGGCGGAATTCCGGGGTTTGTAGTCTGACTTGTTGCAACATTCCGCCCTGGTTTGTGCTGGACTGGCGCTCACCCGGCGGCGGCGGTAGAGATGACGGTGCCGCCAGCAATGGAAAACCCACCGTCTGATGACGGTGGGACTGGCTCGGATCCGGCCCCGCAAATGGGACGGGATTGCGCCGCAAGGCTCAACCGTACTTCCAGGTCACGCCGAAGCCGCCGCGGGGGTACTTCCAGTCGATGTTCCCGTAGGGGCAGCCGATCCGGCAGGCGCCGCACTCCACACAGCGCTCGTACTCGACGATGGTCCGCTTCTCGGTCTCGTCCCACTCGTAGACATGGGCCGGGCAGAAGAAGGCGCACGGCCGCTTGGTCTCGTCATGGTAGTCCCGGCATTTGTCCTGGTCGACGATGGCCAGGTGAGGGCGGTCGTCGAGGCGGTAACGGATCAGGTAAAGCTTGTCATCGAGGCTCTTCTGGGTGGCCGGGGTGCCGGCCTGGGGCGTGCCTGGGACGTCCGGGACGATTCGGCCGCCGGCCGGGCCGGTCGCCGCGACCTGGGATGGGGAGCGTGGGGTGGAATCGGCGGGCGCGGGCGGCGTAGGGTTGGCGGTCTTGGCTGATGTATCGTCGGCCATCGAGGTCCTCTCCCTTCGGATCGCTGTGGGGCTATGGCCGTCATTGCCGGCCTAGGGCCGCCGTTGCTGGTCTATAACAGCGCCCGCCGGGCCTGGTTGAGGTCGCGGAGGAGCTGCCAGACGGAGCGCCGCTCGGTGACCATCTTGATGATCTTGCGGACCTTCTCTTGCTTGGGGACGCCGTCGACGGTGAGGAGTTCGGTCACGGCCCGGTTGGCCAGGTCCGGATAGAGGGTGAAGAGGTGCGGGTTGTGTTCGAAGAACGACGGGACCCGCCGGTAGTGCCTGAGGTCCTTGAGGACGAAGCTCTCCTCCAGCTTATGGCGGTAGAGCGACATCACGTAAGCCGAGAAGTCGCCGCGCTGGTGGGCTTCGACGGCCGTCTCGCCGGCCATCCGCCCGCTCTCCATGGCCAGGTTCGAGCCCTCCCGGTGGACGGAGTTGACCAGCATGGCGGCGTCGCCGCAGACCAGGAGGCCGTGGTCGAAGACCTTGGGAACGGCGTTGTAGCCGCCCTCGGGAATCAGGTGGGCCAGGTATTCCTTGGTCTCGCCGCCGGCGATGAGGGGTTTGATGGCCGGGTGGGCCTTCAGCGTCTCGATGAGGTTGTTGGGGGTCTCCCCCGCCTTGATCACGTCGGACAGCATCGCCCCGTTGCCGATGGAGATGGTCTCTTTGTTGGTGTAGATGAAGGCCGTGCCGGTCAGGCCGCCGACGGCCTCGCCGACCAGTTCGATGGTCGCCCCCATGCCCGCCGGGAGGTTGAAGCGGTCCTCGATCTTCTCCTTCGGCAGGGCGATGATCTCTTTGGCCGCCAGGGCCACGTGCTCGGGTTTCAGGCCGAGCCGACCGTCGGCGAACCGCGGGATGAGCGAGCTCAGCGAGTTCACGCCGGCGGCGACGATGGTCACGTTGGCCCGCACGTCGCCGTCGGGACGTCCGGTCCGCACCCCGACGACCTTGCCGTTCTCCCAGAGGAGGTCGTCGACCAGCGTCTCGCAGACGAGGAGGGCGCCGGCCTTGACGGCCTGGGCGGCGAACCACTGGTCGAACTTGACCCGCAGGACGGTGAAGGCGTTGTAGGGCTCGACGGCGTGCTCGGCGCTGCGGTGGCCGACCTTGACCACCGAGTCGTGCCCCAAGACCCACATGTTCTGCTCGATGACCGGCCGCTCGATGGGGGCCTCCCTGGCCGCGCCCGGAATGAGCTCCTCCAGGGAGTGCCGATAGAGGACCCCGCCCATGACGTTCTTCGCCCCGGGGAACTCGCCGCGCTCGATGACCAGGACCTTCAGGCCGGCGCGGGCGCAGGTGAGGGCGGCGGCGGACCCGGCCGGTCCGGCACCGACGACGATGACGTCGAAACGCTCGTTCATGGTCTCGCCTCCTGCCCCTCGATCAGCCGCTCGAAGGCTTTGGTCAAGGCCGGGACCACCTGGTGGAGGTCGCCGACGAGGCCGTAGTCCGAGGCTTCAAAGATGGGCGCCTTGGGGTCCTTGTTGATGGCCACGATTAGCTCCGAGCTCTGCATGCCGGCCAGGTGCTGGATGGAGCCGGAGATTCCGCAGGCGATGTAGAGCTTGGGCCGGACGGTCTGGCCGGTCTGCCCGACCTGATGGTCCTGACCGATCCAACCGTTGGAGACGGCCGCCCGCGAGGCCCCGACGGCCGCCCCGAGGGCCTCGGCCAGGCGCCGGATCTTATCCATGCCCTCGGCGCCCCCCGTCCCCCGACCGCCGGAGACGACGATGTCGGCCTGCTCCAGCGGGATCCCCTCGGTCTTCTTGCGGACGAACGTGAGGACCTTCTCGGCCACTTCCTCCTCGGCCATCTGGAACTCGTCCTCAACCACTTCCCCATGGCGGTCTTCCTCCCGCTCGGGCATGGGCATGATGTGCGGGCGGACGGTCGACATCTGGGGACGGCGGTGTCTGCAGAGGATGGTAGCCATGATGTTCCCGCCGAAGGCCGGACGGGTCTGGCGGAGGTCCTTGGTCTCCTGGTCGATGTCCAGCGAGGTGCAGTCGGCGGTGAGGCCGGTGGCCAGTTTGGTGGCGACGGTCGAGGCCAGGTCCCGCCCCTGGGCGGTGGCGCCGAGGAGAAAGATCTCCGGGTGATACTTCTCGACCAGCTCGACCGCGACCCGGGCATAGGGACGGGTCCGGTAGTCGCGGAGGACCGGGGACTGGACCAGGTAGACGCGGTCGGCCCCGTAGGCGAAGGCCTCCTCGGGCATAGCTTTGACGTCGTGACCGAGGAGGACGGCGGAGACTTCGGCCTTCAGGTCCTTGGCCAGCCGCCTGGCCTCGCCGATGAGCTCCCAGGAGACCGGGGCCGGGGTCTTCTCAGCGTGCTCGAGGTAGACCCAGATGCCCTTGTATTGGGACTTGGCGGGGTCGGCCATGGCTTGCGCGACTTCGGGCTTCATTTCGCCGGGGCTCATCGGCCGGCCACCTCCTTGGCCAGGGCGCGCCCTTCGGCGATGCCCTTCTTCACCGGCGGGAGGCCGAAGAGCTTGGCCGCCATGGCCTCGGCCGCCTCCCCGGGCTTCTCTAAACCGTCGGGGATCAGGTCGGTCTGGCGCTTGACCCGGGCCTGCGGGGTGAAGACCTTGCTGACCGTGGTCGGCGAGCCTTTGAGCCCGCACCGGGCCAGGTCCAAATGGAGGTCGTCCTTGGTCCAGGTGATCGGCTCGTACCGGGCCGCCCGGACCTGGTCGGGGAAGGAGCCGTAGCGGACGTCGTTGACCTCGTCGGTCACCGTGAGCAGAGCCGGCAGACGGGTCTTGACCTGTTCCTTGCCGTCGCCGAGGGCCCGCCAGACGGTGATCTCCCGCTTCTCCGCGTCGAGCTTCCCGATGTCCGAGACGTAGGTCAGTTGCTCGTAGTCGAGGCGGGTGGCGATGCCCGGCCCGACCTGGCCGGTATCGCCATCGATGGCCATCTTCCCGCAGAAGACCACGTCGATGGGATCCTTCTCGGCCAGCTTGAGGAGGGCCTGGGTGAGGATGTAGCTGGTGGCCAGGGTATCGGAACCGGCGAAGACCCGGTCGGTCAGCAGGATGGCTTCATCGGCCCCCAGCGAGACGGCCTTCTTCAAGGCCTGCGAGGCCTGGGGCGGACCCATGCTGACCACGGTGACCTTGCCCCCGAACTGGTCCTTCAGCCGCAGGGCCGCCTCGAGGGCGTGGGCGTCATAGGGGTTGACGATCGAGGGTACCCCGGCCCGGACGAGCGTGCCGGTGCTGGGGTCGATCTTGACCTCGGTCGTGTCGGGGACCTGTTTCAGACAGACGACTGCGTGCAAGGTCGCACCTCCGGACCTATTCTTTGAAGGGTCCCGGTGGATGATTCGGAAGCCCTGGTCCGAGCAATTTTCGCTCCTTGGATGGGATTTCCTCTTGAGGTAGATGGTGTTTTTCTTAACCGGGGGTGAGGGCTCCCCCGGCGATACCCGGCCGACCGCGCAGCGCCGAGGGCGCCGGCCAGGCTGAGCAATCTTTGTGTAGATATATGTCTACTAGAATTGTGAGGTCTGGAGGGCCGCTCCGAAGATTCGGATTAGTTTCGCAGGGAAACTTTTGCTCCTGGAAGGAATGGCCAAGGGGAGCCCGAATAATATTCCCGCGGGCATCGGTGCTTGGCCGTGGCCATCCTCATTCATCGTCTGCATCACCATTGTCACACCATAGACAGCCCAGCTTGGCACGATGTATATTGAATTTGCCGGCCGCCGGCACGGACGTCTCGACCAACTCGCCGGACCGGTGTGACCGAAGGATTAGCAAGGGGGAGCAGCATGCCGACAAGGGAACTCTACTGGAACATCACCGGTCATCTTTTTATGTACCTCTTCGTTCTCGCCTTTGCCGTTCTCTTTGTCTGGGGCCTCTATCGCCGCTATCAGATGTGGCGCCTGGGCAAGGCCGATGAGCGCTTCAAAGACTTCTGGCAATGGAAGTCGCTCTGGCCGCGGATCAAGACGGCCATCGTCGACGTTTTGATCCCGGTCAGGTTGTTGCGAGACGCCTACCCCGGAATCATGCACCTCGCCATCTTCTGGGGATTCGTCGTCCTCTTCATCGGAACGCTCTTCGTCGCCGCCCAGGCCGACCTGGGGATCAACACCCTCTTCGGGACCTTCTATCTCCTCCTTTCGCTGGCCCTTGACATCTTCGGGTTGATTGCCATCGCCGGCGTCCTGATGGCCATCTGGCGCCGCTATGTGACCCGCCCAAAGCGGCTCGACAACACCTGGGATGATACCGTCGTCCTGTGGGGCCTCTTGGCCATCCTCCTGACCGGCTACCTCCTTCAGGGCCTGCGTATCGCCGCCGTCGGCGATGAATGGGCGGCCTGGGCCCCGGTGGGGAACGCGGTCGCTTCCCTCTTCTTGGCCCTCGGCTGGAGCGCGGCGGGCATTGAGGTGACGCACCGTCTCCTCTGGTGGTTCCACATGTTCCTCGGCGCCGGCTTCGTCGCCTACCTCCCCTTCTCCAAGCTGTTCCACATCTTCGCCTCGCACCTCAACCAGTTCTTCCGGAGCTTCGTGGCTTACGGCGCGTTGCCCAAGGTGGACATCGAGAACTCCGAGACCTTCGGTGTCTCCAAGGTCGAGGAGTTCACCTGGAAGCAGCTCTTTGATACTGACGCCTGCACACGCTGCGGGCGTTGCCAGGACAACTGCCCGGCCAACCTGAGCGGCAAGGGACTTTCTCCCAAGGCCCTGATCCAAGATCTCAAGACCCACCTCTGGGAGGTTGGGCCGGGCCTGATCAAGTCCAGGGCGGCGGCGGCCAGGGCAGCCAAGGCGGCGGCCGGCGGCGGGACCGCCGGCGGAGAGGCGGCGGCGACGGCGGATGCCGGGCCCGCGGCTCCGGCCAAGGCGATGGTCGGCGAGGTCATCAAGGACGAGGACATCTGGGCCTGCACCACCTGCCGCGCCTGCGACGAGCAGTGCCCGGTCTACGTCGAGCACATCGATAAGATCGTCGACATGCGCCGGTACCTCTCCCTGATGGAGATGCGCTTCCCGCCCGAGGTCGACCGGGCCTTTAGGAACATCCAGAACCAGTCCAACCCGTGGGGCATCGGGGCCGGCTACCGCGCCGACTGGGCCAATGACCTCGGGGTCAGGAAGCTCTCCGGGGGCGAGGCGGTCGACGTCCTCTACTGGGTCGGCTGCGCCGGGGCCTTCGATGACCGGAACAAGAAGGTCGCCACGTCCTTCGTCAAGATCCTCAAGGCCGCCGGGGTCAATTTCGGGATCCTCGGCACCGACGAGAAGTGCTGCGGCGACTCGGCCCGGCGCCTGGGCAATGAGTACCTCTTCCAGATGCTCGCCCAGGAGAACGTCGAAGTGATGAAGCAGTACGGGGTGAAGAAGATCGTCACCACCTGCCCCCACTGCTACAACACCCTGAAGAACGAGTACCCGCAGTTCGGCGGGGACTTCGAAGTGATCCACCACTCCGAGTTCATCGCCAAGCTGCTGGCCGACGGCAAGCTGAGTCTGAACGGCCAGGGCAGGCTGAGCGGCCTGGTGACCTACCACGACTCCTGCTACCTCGGGCGCTACAACTCGCTCTACGCCCAGCCGCGGGAGATTGTCAAGGGCGCCCTGGCCGACAACGGCCGCTTCGTCGAGATGCGGCGGAACCACGCCAAGAGCTTCTGTTGCGGCGCCGGCGGCGGCCGGATGTGGCTCGAAGAATCCCAGGGCCAGCGGATCAACGAGCTACGGGTCGACCAGGCGGCCGAGGTCAAGGCCGAGACGGTCGTCACCGCCTGCCCCTACTGCCTGACGATGTTCAGCGACGGGATCAAGAACAAGAGCCTCGAGGAGAAGATGAGGACCATCGACCTGGCTGAGGTCGTGGCGGCGAGGTTGAAGGAGTAGTGTCTGAGGGCTAAGCCAATAATCGGGTAGGAGGCGGGTTCGCCCCGCCGTCCTCCCACACCACCGGACATGCGGGTCCGCATCCGGCGGTTCATCAAGCTTGACGAAGGTTTAGGTAGGTTTCGGTGAGACTCTTGAGGCCCTGGGCGCGCCAGTAGGCG